>CAZLHW010000023.1:0-17840 GCA_964559085.1 uncultured Acidobacteriota bacterium
GATTGTGTGACACGGTGGCTTTCTGCACTGGCCGGTCTGTGCATCCTGGCAATTCTGGCAATCCTTGTAGGTATTATTTCGTACAATGGATGGGAAAGGCTGTCGTGGGAATTTTTGGTCGCGGCTCCATCGCAGGGGATGACGGAGGGAGGAATTTTCCCCGCCATCTTCGGCACGGTAGCGCTGGTGCTGGTTATGACAATCGTTGTCGCGCCGGCAGGGGTTTTTGTGGCGATTTATTTTTCGGAGTATGCCGACCGGGGCTCGTGGTTCTATTACATCTCGCGGCAGGCGGTCAATAATCTTGCGGGCGTGCCTTCTATCGTCTTCGGTCTGTTTGGATTGGGTTTTTTTGTCCAGTTTGTCGGTAAAAACATTGATCGGATGATGAATGGCGGCGAACTGGCCTATGGGCAGCCCGCCCTTATATGGGCTGCGCTGACGATGGCGGTATTGACGCTTCCAGTTGTGGTCGTCAGCGTGGAAGAAGCGCTGCCGGCCGTGCCGCGCAGTTTTCGAGAGGCAAGCTATGCTTTGGGTTCAACCAAGTCTCAGGCCGTTTTCCGCGTAGTTTTGCCGCATGCCATGCCGGGCGTTCTGACCGGGTCCGTGCTTGCCATCAGCCGGGCGGCCGGCGAAGTGGCGCCTATCCTTTTTGTAGGCGCCGCGTATTTTCTTCCGCAGATCCCAACGCGATTGAACGATCAGTTCATGCATCTTGGATATCACGTCTTCATCATGTCGACGCAATCACCCGATGTCGATGCCACAAAGCCGCTGCTGTATTCCACCGTATTTGTTCTACTGGCGCTGACTTTCATTCTGAACGCCATCGCCGTTGTCATTCGGGCCCGTATGCGCTTGGCCCAGAGGAGCGTCTGATGTTTGCCACAACTGCAGAATCCAGTTTCCCCTCTATCCATACAAAGGTCGAGGCCCGTGCGATTGGCGACGAGGCGTGCAATCCGTTGGAAGTGCGCGTCGCCGTGAAGAAGTTCAACTTCTGGTATGGATCGCACCATGCGCTGCGCAATATATCCATGGATATTTTTGCGAAGCGGGTTACGGCCATCATTGGTCCGTCCGGATGCGGAAAATCCACATTTCTTCGATCCCTGAACCGGATGAATGACGTCATTCCCAATGTCCGCATGGAAGGCGAGATCCTGTTGGATGGACAAAATATTATATCTCCGGGAATTGATGTGGTTGCCCTCCGACGCAATGTCGGCATGGTATTCCAGCAGCCGAATCCATTTCCCAAGTCCATATTCGACAATATTGCCTACGGTCTGCGGATCAACGGGCTGGCTGCATCCGCGGCCGAGCGGCAATCCCGGGTTGAGGAAGCGTTGCGCCAGGCGGCGATCTGGGATGAGGTCAAAGACCGCTTGCGCAAAAATGCGCTGGGGATGTCGGGCGGCGAGCAGCAGCGCCTCTGTATTGCGCGCGCTCTTGCCGTGCGTCCGGAAATTCTTTTGATGGACGAGCCGGCTTCCGCGCTCGACCCCATTTCCACTGCAAAGATTGAAGACCTTATTTTCAGGTTGAAAAAAGATTACACGATCGTAATTGTGACCCACAATATGCAGCAGGCGGCCCGGGTAAGTGATTACACGGCCTTTTTCCTTCAGGGAGAATTGATCGAATTGGGACCCACTGTAGACATTTTTACCAATCCTCGGGACAAACGAACGGAAGACTACATCACGGGACGATTCGGATAGTGCGTTTCGATTAACTCAAAGGCTTAAAGAAAACGAGAGGTAAAAAATTGGAGCACCTTCGTGAAGAACTTGATGCATTGAACAACGGGCTTCTCGAAATGAGCAGCCTGGTCGAAGATTCCATTGCGCGCAGTGTAAACGCGGTCGTGAACCGGGATAAGGATGAAGCGCTGACCGTATTTCACAATGAGGCGCAGATCAACAGACTGGAGATCCAGATTGACAACATTGCGATCCGGCTGCTTGCGCTCCAGCAACCGGTGGCCGTGGACCTGCGATTCGTCACGATGTCAATCAAGATCAACAACAACCTGGAACGCATGGGAGATATTGCCGTCAACATCGGCGAATGCGCGCTCTCGCTGTTGAATATGCCCGCCATCAAGCCGCGGATCGACATCCCTTACATGGCAAAACTGGCGCAGGACATGATCCGCAACAGCATCGATGCCTTTGTGCGCAAAGACGCGGAATTGGCGCGAAAGGTTCTGCAATCGGATGATGCTGTGGACAAGATGCGCGACGATATGTACGCGGAAATTGTCCGCTTCATGGAAGCGGATTCAAGCCGGGTTCATCCCGGAATCGAGCATTTGTTTGTCGCCAGAGGCCTGGAGCGCCTTGCCGATCACGCCACGAATATTGCGGAAGATGTCCTTTTCTTCGTTCAGGGCGTGGATGTGCGGCACCATTCGGAGATGATTCAGAATGCCTAGGAGCGGGGCCGCCAATAGCCGCACCGGACCTACTTTTGGGAGAACTTGTGGCGGTGGACCTTTTTGGAGAGGGTATTGCGATGAATGCCCAGTTTGGCAGCAGTGCGTATCAGGTTGCCGTTGTTTCTCCTTAGAACCTCCGAAATGAAGCACCTCTCAAAATGCTCGGTGGCTTCTGAGAACAGGATGCCCTTTTCCACCATTTCCCTGCATATATTTTCCAGCCGCTCCTTGAGCCGGAGCGGCTGTTTCGTCTCGCTCTCGCTCACGCCGCGCTCCTGTTCCGATTCCAGGAATGAAGGACTTTCCTGTAGTGTTCGTCGAATTTATTTTTGAGGTCTTCCGGGACAAGAAGGACGGCGGCGCGCGCCCCTGCGAGCAGATAAGGTGCCAATACAGAACGTGAAATCAAGCCGTCGCGAACCGGAAATGCAATAAGCGCCAGAACCAGAATGGATGCGATTGCCCCTCCCCGGAGGAGCCCGAAAACGCCCCCCAGAAGACGGTCTACCCACTTGAGTGAAGCCGCTTTAACAAAGCGGTTTACAATAAAAGCGACGACGGCGCCGAGAAGCAGACAGCCGAGAAAAATAGCCAGAAAGCCCGCGAACCAGGCTATCGATTCTGTTTTGCAGAATTCCGCCAGCCTGCCGCCCACAAGCGGATAGTACAGCGCCGCCAGAATAAGCCCGCCGATCAGAGCGACGAGACTGATGATCTCGCGAACCAGTCCCTTGGTCAGCGCAAAGCCTATGGACAGGAGAATAATGCCTGCACACAGAAAATCCACGAACGTCCATTGATTGAAGTGCATGCCCCAAGATTACACACATTTTCCGGATAAAAAAATATTTTTGTGACTTCCGCAGATTCGTCCTCTAAACCAGACTGGAGCCCGTAAGCAGGCGAAAAGCTTCAAGGTATTTTTCGGTTGTGCCTTTCACGACCTCGGGTGGCAGTTCGGGGCCCGGTGGCTTCCGGTCAAAATGAATCTGATCGAGATAGTCCCGCACGTACTGCTTGTCAAAGGAAGGCTGGGCGCCTCCGGGTTTATAGCCGTCCAGCGGCCAGAATCGGGAGGAGTCGGGAGTCAACACTTCGTCGCAGAGAATAATTTTGCCGTCATAAACGCCGAACTCGAATTTGACGTCCGCGATGATGATGCCTTTGGAAAGTGCGTATTCGACGGCGCGATTGTAAATGCCGATCGTCAAATCCCTGAGCTTTGTGGCGTTGTCACTCCCAATAATCCTGGCGCTTTCTTCAAAGGATATGTTCATATCATGGCCGGTTTCCGCTTTGGTCGCGGGAGTGAATATGGGTTCCGGGAGCCGGTCGCATTCCTTCAATCCCGCCGGGAGCGGAATGCCGCAAACGGACCGGGTTTTCTGATACTCGGCCCAGCCGGAGCCTGCCAGATAGCCTCGGGCCACGCACTCAACGGGGAACATGTCTGCTTTGACCGACAGCATGCTGCGGAGGTGGAGCACATCTCGGAATTGCTGGAGTTCCTGCGGGAAATCCGCCACGTCGGCGCTGATCAGGTGGTTGGGGACCATGTCGCGCATCATGTCAAACCAGAACTTCGACAGCTGTGTCAGTACCGCGCCTTTCATCGGAATCGGCGTGGGGAGCACCACGTCATAGGCAGACAGCCTGTCTGTTGCGATTATCAGAAGCTTGTCACCGACCTCATAAATATCGCGCACCTTGCCGCGACGCGGCGGTTTCAATCCTTTTAACTCGGTCTGAATGCAAACGCTCGACATAGGCCCCCCCTCACGATTGACGATTAATGATTGACGATTGACGATTTAAAAATCGCATCATCCTCCATAGCGCAAGAGCCCTTACAAACAGCGGAGGTTTTCAATCGTAAATCGTCAATCGTAAATCGTCAATTTGTTCTAGCTTGCTAATGCAACGGGCTGGTGGCGGAAATCCACGCCGATGATTTTAGATACTCCCGGTTCTTCCATGGTGATGCCATAGAGCGACTGGGCGATCTCCATCGTGTTTTTATTGTGCGTGATGATGATGAATTGAGTGTTATTGCTCAATTCGGCGATCAGGCGCGTGAATCGTCCGACGTTGGCATCATCCAGCGGCGCATCAACCTCATCCAGGATGCAAACGGGGCTCGGCCGATAGCGGAAGATCGCAATCAAAAGTGCGAGAGCGGTCAGAGCCTTTTCGCCGCCCGAAAGGAGCAGAACATTCTGCAGCCGCTTGCCGGGGGGCTGCGCAATGATGTCGATGCCGCTTTCCAGAACGTCGCCTTCATCCATCAGCTTGAGATCGCACTGCCCGCCGCCGAACAAAATCTGGAAGGATTCCTGGAAGTTCTTGCGGATCGCCTGGAAGGCTTCTTCGAACTGCTCCACGGAGCGGCGATTGATTTCCGAGATGGCCTTCTGGGTGTCGGCGATGGATTTTTCGATGTCGAGGCGCTGGCCGTTCAGGAACTGGTAGCGCTGATCGAGTTCCTTGTATTCTTCCAGGGCGCGCATGTTGATAGCGCCGAAGTTTTCAATAACCTCTCGCAGCCGGTCGTGGGACTGGGAAACTTCTTCATATTCCCGCGCCCACTGCTCGTCCTGAATATCGGCCACGATCTCGGAAATGGAAAGGTGAAATTCTTCCTGGCAGCTTCGTTCCAGGTGTTCGAGGTCGCTCTCCAGGCGCGTCTTTTCGATTTCGATTTTGCTGCGAACATTCATGGCCTCTTCGCGGCTGACGTGCAGATTGCGCAGCTGCTCTTCAAAAGCGGACAGAGCGGCGCGCTGCGTGTTGAGTTGCTGTTGTTTCTCTTCCAGCGTCCCTGCCGTCTGTTGGATGAGGCGGTTGCAATCGGCAATGCGGACGCGCACCTCCTGTTGCACCTTTTCCAGCTCCTCGATCCGGCGCGCGGCATTGGCCGCTTCCGTGCGATTTGCATTTGCGCGGTTGCGGACGTCCTCCAGTTCCGAAGCAAGACGTTTCAGGTCTGCTTCCATGCCGGACCGGCGCTCCTGTTTCACGGCGTGCGAGGAAACAAGTATGCCCAGCTCTTTGGAATGCGCCGCGTTTTCGGACCGCAGGGATTGCAGCCGATTGTTCAGTTCCTGCAGTTCTTCGGATCCGGTTCCGCTGCGTTTCTCAATTTCGGCGATTTGAACGGAGGCCTCCCGCAGTTTGGCGTCGAAGTCCTCTTTTTCCGCCTTGAGCTGGGCGAGTTCGGCGTTCGCCACATTTTCGGCCTGGTTGATTTTTCCCATCTCGCCTTCGAGCTTGGCGATCTCATGGCGGGTGAGCGCGGTCTCGACTTCAAGTTTGCGCAACTCGGCCGTGCCGGTCTTTATCGATTCGGCGACAACCGACTGCTGCCGCTTGAGATCGGCAAGCTCCTCGCGGGTGGCCTGAATTTTTTCGCTCAACGCCGCCAGCTTTTTCCCCAGTTCGCGCTTTTCACGTTTCAGGGCTAGGAATCCGGCCATTGATTTGCGCTCCCCTACAGCCGACAGAGTGCCGCGCGTCGAGTACGATTCGCCGGAGAGAGTCAGGAACCGGGCCCCGGGTGCGTTTTCGGCAATGCGGAAGGCCGTGTTCAGATCCTGAACCATGATCGTAGAAGCGTAATCCGGGAGCGCTCTCTCAAAGGCGCTCCGAACCTCCGCATTCATGTGCAGGAGTTCGTCCAGGTATCCGACCACGCCGTCACCGCTTACGCGGGGGCGGCTTCCCGCAGAATCATGCGGGCTGTGTCCGTTGCGGAGCGTCATAAAGGTGCATTTGCCCGCGCCGATGCGTTTGAGTCGCTCCACGCTTTGCACCGCATCGTCGCGGCTGTCCACGAGAATGTACTGCAGCGGATCGTTGAGGTAATCTTCCAGAGCGGCTTCGTAGGCGGGGTCTGCCTCAATGTGATCGGCAAGCGTTTTCGCCTGAACAAAATCCTCGCCGGGAATCCGCGTCGACAAAAATTTCTGGACGCCTTCGGAATAATTGCTGCGCCGCCTCTCGACTTCCTCCAGTGAGGAATAGCGATGCTGCATCAGGCTGTGTTCATTGACCTGCGCCGACATTTCTTCCGATACCTGCTCCACCCGTGCGGCCAGTTCGGACGCGCGCGCTTCCAATCCCTCCAGTTCTTCCGTCACCTCTTTCTGCCGCTTTGTTTTCCGCGCGAAATCCCCGCGGACTTTTTCTATTTGGGAAGCAAGTTCCGTCTTCTCGAGGGCTTTGAGACGGGTCTCGTTCTCCAGCCGAGCCGCGCGCGCCGAAATCCTGTCAAGCCCCTCCAGGCAACGCGCCTGCAAATTTTTCAAATCCGACAGACGGCCCGCGCCCGTCAGAAGAAAATTGCGCAGCTCGTCTATTTTTGATTCCGTTTGACGGATGGCTTCCTGCAGCACGTCGCCTTTGGCCCGTTCGGAGTCCAACGTCTTCTGTTCAACGGCAATTTCCTCTTTCAGAACGCGGATTGTATGCTCGAGGCGTTCCATTTCGCGCAGAATCAGCTGTTCGCGCTCCGCTATGGCGGTCTGTTCCCGATCCAGTTCTCCCATCCGTGCAGCCAGTCCCAGCCTCTGCGTCTCCTGATTTTCGAGCATATTCTGCGCATTGCCCGCGTCCACTCTCAGGCTGGAGAGCTGTTCGCGAACCTGGTTGACGATTTCCTCCTGCGTGCGGCATTCCGCCCATGCGGATTCCCTTGCGCTTTCGGACGCTGCCAGTTCCGATAGAAGGGCCTGCTCCTGTTCCTGGGCGCTGCAGAAGCGCGCGGTGCACTCCGAAAGCTTCCTGCGCAGCATCCGCTCTTCCATCCCGATCTTCAAACGTTGGATGGACCGCAGCTCCTCGCGCAGGCGGCTGTAGCGTCTGGCTTTTGCAGCCTGACGGCGAAGTGAATTCAGCTGCCGGACCACTTCCCGAATGATGTCCTGCGCCCGAAGAAGGTTCTGCTGCGCCTGCTCCAGCTTCATCTCCGCCGAATAACGGCGGCTCTTAAACAGGGTAATGCGCGCAGCCTCTTCAATCAGTGCGCGCCGTTCCGCCGGTTTGGAGCTGAGGATCTGGCCGATGCGGCCCTGTTCGAGAATGGCATAAGAATTCGGCCCGAGTCCCGTTCCTTCAAAAAGGGCCTGGATATCTTTAAGCCGGCAGCGGCGGCCGTCCAGATAATATTCGCTTTCCCCCGAGCGGTAGAGCCGCCGGCCCACACTGAAGTTCTGCGGATTCAGGCCGGGTATATCCGGAAGGTTGACCGCGTTGTCCAGGGAAAGCGTGAGGATGACCTCGGCAAAACCTGTAGGTTTGCGCGCCTGAGTGCCGTTGAAAATCACTCCTTCCATTTTGTCGGTCCGGAGCGATTTTGCGCTCTGCTCTCCGACGACCCAGCTGATGGCGTCAGAGATGTTGCTCTTTCCGCAGCCGTTCGGCCCCACAATCGCCGTTATCCCCTCATTGAAGGGAATTTGGGTGCGATCGCAAAAAGACTTAAATCCGACGAGCTCCAGTTTCTTGATTTGGTTCATGGATTATTTCCTGCTATAAAAATGGCTGATGCTGAATTTATGAATTCCGTCTGCGATAGTCATTTCAAATTCAACTGAAAGAAATTGGCTACCTGCCTGTCATAATCCCTCATGTCTTCCCCGCCCATCAGGTGAACACGGGCGGTTTTAAACGATATCAGTTCTTTTCGGGGCGCGATCGCCTCATACATTTGGGCGGTCAGATTACCCAGGGTTTGGCGGTTTTCACCTTTAATGAATAGCAGACTTCTGTCCGTCAAGGACTCCAGAGGTATGCGGGCGATCTGAGAAAAGCTGCCGCGCAGATGAAGCAGCCGGAAAAGCTGATAGCAGCCGAACTGCACCAGCCGATTCTCAGTGCCGAATTCTTCGCGAATTCTGTAATTCAGAAAATCGGATGGGGAGGGATAGACGCTGTCCGCTGCAATAGCCCGTATTTCCGGAACGGCTGCAGCCGCTTTCAAAGCGGCCATGGCCGCGACGTCCACCCCCCAGATCCCAATCCGTTCCGGATTGCTTTCCGGCCTCCCCTTCAGGAATTCCACGGCGCCCAGCATGTCCTCGGTTTCAAACAGGCCGAGGGAGCTGATTCCTCTCGGCGCCGCGCCACTGCCGCGCTGATCAAAAATCAGCAGATTGAAGCCGCTTTCCCTTAAGGCGACTGCCAAACTCAAAGCGTCGGAACGGTTCATCCCATACCCCGGCGCAAGAATGATTCCCGGGGCGCCCTTAAGCCCCGGAATCCACCATGCCGGAATGATCTTTCCTTTGGTGGAAGACAGCTGTACATCCAGCGAGGGCATCAAATAGTGCGAGGGATTGACCGATTCGGGTACGGCTCCGGGGTAGGAGATTTTGTAGATAAAAAAGCCGAGAATCAGGATCGTGCCGGCGACCAGAATGGCCAGAGCTGGGAAAATTGTCCTGAAAAATTTCAGCATCTGGATTTTTGCGGGTGTCTGAGGTTTCATAAGATCGAAGCTCCGGAATCTAGCCACCTATTCAAAACAATCCCGAAAACGCGGCAACAACTGCCGTATCTTCGGACTGCGATTCAGTTTCTCTGGTTACTTCGGGTCTCTTTTTACACCCTGTGAATTACGCGGGCCACTATAGCACAGGCCTGAGGAGGGAACCAAGAAAAATCACAATATATCGGGGTATTGAAAATTTTGACTACTACATATAGAGCATTTGGGATTGATTAGTTTTGGGGCGTCGTCAGCCTTTCTAAGTCCTCTGGAGTGTTAATATTAGCGAGATCGGAATCTGTGAAGTGACCCTCGTGGGGCTCCACCCAGCGTATGGCGAGAGACTTGTTCAGGAAGGTTTCGATGACCTTATTGGATCCACGGAGGAGGGACTCTTCGATGGACCGCAGGCAGCTCCTGCGGTACACGGCGCAGAGGGGGTGGGCCAATCCATCGCTTGTACGTGGAATTGCGGCATCGTAGCCGTCCGCGAGATAGAGCAGGTTGCGCATTACGGAAGCCTGCAGGTTGGGCAGATCACAGGCGAGCATTAGGTAGAGAAGACATGAGTTGGAATTCATGGCTGCATGGAATCCGGCTAATGGGCCACGTCCGGGAAACCGGTCCGGAATCACGGGAAAATTGAGGAACCGATAGCTGGAGAAGTCGTTTGAGGAGATGAGAATCCGGCCGGCCAAGGGGCGAACTCGGTCGATCAGAATGCGGATCAGCGGCTGTCCGGCGATATCCAGCAAGGCTTTGTTGAAGCCCATTCTGCTGCTTTGGCCCCCTGCGAGGATAACGGCGCAAATCTGATCCAGATCCATGGAGAGAACTTAGGACAAAAGTCGGGCAAAGATCAAGGTGAATGACGAATTACAAATTACGAAGTACGAATTACCCGGGCTGTGGTTTTCATTCGTCATTCGTCATTCGCAACTCGTAATTCTGTTATACTCGTTGTAGAGGTTTAAGGGATGATGAAAAAAGGATTCTTGCCGCTTTTCTTCGCGGTTTTGGCGGTGATTTCGGTCTCTCCGGCAACCTGCGCAAAGACCGAATTTTTTAAAATTGAGGATCTTCGGCCCGGAATGAAGGGTGTCGGCCGAACGTGCTACCAGGGGTCCAGACCGGAGGAATTTCAGGTGGAGATTCTTGGGGTGCTGCGGGGAGTGAACCCCGGGGCGTCGGTTGTTTTGGCCAGATTCAGCGGCGCTGCCCTGGAAAAAACCGGGATATTTGAAGGTATGAGTGGAAGTCCGGTCTATATTGACGGAAAGCTTCTGGGCGCTGTTGCCTATTCCTTCCCCTTTTCCAGGGAGCCTATTGGGGGAATTACGCCGATTGCGGAAATGGTGGCTGCCTTTGATGAAACCATCGCGCCGTCCTCCGGCGTTAAAATTGTTGAAGCCGGGAACTGGAAAATATTTGCTCCGCTGGCCGCGCGACGGTCTTTATCGGCCGAAGGTATTGCTGCGGCTGCCAAGGCGCGCGCTCTTGCTTCCCTGGATTTTGGCGGCCGATCCCTGACGCCAATTGCGACTCCCCTGAGCGTCGGCGGTTTTCATAGCGAGACGCTGAAGGTGTTTGGCCCCGGTGTCCGCGCCATGGGCCTGTCGGTGATGCAGGGAGCGGGCGGCGCCGGCGCGTCGCCGGCGAAAATGGGTGCTTCCGCTGCCGACAGTGCCGCGCTGGAGCCGGGTTCCAACATTGTCATTCCGCTGGTTCGGGGCGATCTTGAGATTTCCGCCGGAGGGACGGTTACGCATGTGGACGGCAACCGCGTCTATGCATTCGGGCACAGCATGCTGCAACTGGGCTATACCGAGATGCCGATGCATAAGGCCCGGGCCATCATGGTAGTCCCCAGTCTGGAAAGCTCCTTCAAGATTCTGGAAATCGGCGAACAGGTGGGGACTCTCCGCCAGGACCGGGGATCGGGCATATACGGCGTGCTGGGAGAGACGCCGCGTATGGTGCCGCTGCAGATCAATCTCATGACGAGCAGAGGCGCAAGGAAGGAATTCCGGTTCGACGTGGTGCGCGATTCCTTTCTCACTCCGCTGCTGGTGAATTCTGTTATATACAATACAATCATTGCTTCCGAGCGGGCTCAGGGCTCGGTCTCCCTGAATGTTAAAGGGAAAATAACCGTTAAAAATGAGCAGCCGGTGGAGGTTGCGAACCGATTCTCCGCCGAAACCGGAGCGCCCAATGACGCCGCCCTTTCGATTGCGATTCCCGTCAATTATCTGATGGCGGCCGGGTACGCAAACCTGGAGCTTCAGAAAATCGACCTGGACATCTCCATACTGGAATCAGACCGCACGGCCCTTCTGGATTCGATCCGGTTTGACCGAACCGAAGTGCGGGCCGGCGAGTCGCTGGATCTCGAAATCTCCTACAGAAAGGCGAACGGGGAACGGATACAGGATACATACCCGATCCGGATACCTGAAAATGCGTCTCCCGGCGCCCTGACGCTGTTGGTTGCGGATGGAGCGACGCTGATGGCGCTGGATGAAAAAGAGGAAGGCGAAATCCTTATTCCCCGCGATCTGTCGCAGTTGATCAAGCTTCTCAATAATCTGAGGAAGAACAACCATCTGTATGCGAGATTTTTCCGCCAGGAACCGGGTGCGGTGATGAAGGGGGAGGGCCTTCCTGGACTGCCCCCTTCAATCCTTGCCATCCTAAAGTCGGAGCGCAAGGCGGGCGCTCTGACTTCGATCCATACCTCCACGCTTATGGAATTGGAAATGCCCGACACGGAATATGTAATATCCGGAGCCAAAACCCTAAAGCTGATCGTCAAACCCTAGTATAGAGAGTGGTCATGAAATATAGAGGATACGCACTGCTGATTCTTGTACTCGCCTTTTCCGCGGCAGCTTCGGCCGTTACCCCGCAATTTTGGGAAAATTTCACCCAGGAGGATTTGCTGAAGGGCCGTTTGGATCGCCTGTCGCTTTCTTCAGACGGCAAGCTGTACATTGCCCCTTCCTACGATCTGGTTTATGACACCGGACAGCCCTACATCTTTTCGATGGTTCGCGACAAAGCAGGGAATATTTACGTGGGTACGGGCGACGAAGGCAAGGTCTTTAAAATAGATCCCCAAGGGAAGGGGAGTCTTTACTTTCAGTCCAGAGAGCTTAATGTGTTTGCTCTGGCGCTGGACGGCTCCGACACGCTTTACGTCGGCACATCGCCTGACGGAAAAGTATACAAGGTAAGCGGGCCCGGCCAGTCGACGGAGTTTTGCAATCCCGAAACCAAATATATCTGGTCCATGGTTTTTGACAATGCCGGCAATCTTTATATCGGCACGGGTGCGAACGGAGCGATCTATAAGGTTGATAAGAGCGGAAAGAAGTCGGACTTCTATACCTGCAATGACAATCATGTTGTGTGCCTGACAAAAGACGGCAACAACAACCTCCTCGCAGGGACTTCGCCCGGAGGCCTGGTTGTGCGGATAACGCCGGACGCAAAGGGGTTCACGCTGATGGATACTCCGCTGGAAGAGGTGCACTCCCTTGTTGCCGATCGCTTCGGCACTATCTACGCCATCACTTCATCTGCCAAGGGGGAGGCCGCTATTCCGCCTGCGAAGCCGGCGGCAAAAACGGGCGTCGCTTCCGCCGAGGCTGCGGTTGCCGTAATAGTTGAAACCGCTCCTGATGCCGCGGCGGAGAAATCCAGAGACACCCGAACAACACCGGCGCCGGGAAGGGGGGTGGAGTCCACGAGTGTGAAATCGGCCGTGTATGCGATTACCCGCGACGGGGGCATCGAGACCGTTTACAGCTCCGCAGAATACACGGTTTTCGGCGCCACGGTGCGCGAGGATGACTCGCTGTTGATTGCGACCGGGCCCAAGGGACGGCTCCTGGCGATAGACCGCGCGAAGCAGGTAAGCGTGATTTCTGATTTTCCCGAAGAAGATCTGACCCAGTTGCTGGCAGCTGAAAATGTCGTTTATATCGGCGGCAGCAATCAGGGGAGGCTGTATGCGCTTCGAACGCAGAGCGCGCAGTCCGGCGTTTTCGAATCGGCCGCTCTGGATGCTAAAACAGTGGCATCCTGGGGAAAAATTTCGTGGCGCATTGCGAATCCCGGCGCTGCGAAGATCGAGCTTTTTACACGAACCGGGAATACCTCAAAACCGGACAGCTCGTGGAGCGAATGGAGCGCTGCGTACGCATCTCCCGGTCAGCAGATTACGAGTCCGCGCGCCCGATACCTGCAGTGGAAAGCCGAATATAAGGGGGGTTCCGGCGCGGCGCAAAGCGGCCAAACCGATGTGCTGGAACAGGTTCAGATCGCCTATCTGCAGCAGAATCTGAGGCCGCAGGTTACCAGCGTAGAAGTGCTGCCGTACGGCCTGGAACTTCAAAAGCAGCCGTCCATGGCAATGAGCGGGATGGGTTTTACAGGCCCGGTGACCACTCCGGACGGCCGGTCGCTCAACGCTCCGAGAGAACGGGGAAAAGCCCGCCAGCCGATGCCTCCCCGCCAAGTACTCCAGCCCGGGGCGCAGTCTTTTACATGGAAAGCTTCGGATGATAATGAAGACTCCCTCGAATATGCCCTGTATTTTAAAGGTGAAGGGGAGTCGGATTGGAAGCTTCTTGAAAAGAAGCTGACCGATACCTTTTATACACTGAACACGGCCGCTCTTCCCGACGGGGTCTACCGGATGAAGGTTGTGGCGAGCGATGAGCCGTCAAATCCATTCGATAGATACCTGATCGGTGAACTGATTTCGAAGCCCTTTGTCATCGCGAATACCTCCCCTCAGCTCGAACTGGGGGGCAGCAAGGTAAACGGAAAGAGGGTGGAAGTCTCCTTCAAGGCGCGCGTTGCAACAGGGCGCGTGGCGACGGCCGAGTTTTCCATTGACGGAGGCGAATGGCGCCTGATTTTTCCGGTAGACGGAATTGCCGATTCGCGGGAGGAAGATTACCGGCTGGTGACGCCGGAGCTTCCCATCGGGGAGCACCTGATCGGCGTCCGCGCCAGCGACGGGGACGGCAACACGGGCACTTCAAAAGTTGTTGTAAAAATCCCGTAAAGACTATTTGTTGAAAGATTTTAATTGTCCGTGTAATGTCTTTAGGACTAATCCGAGGGGGATTAGTCTGATTTACCAGCCCTTGGACGCCGGGAATTCTCATATCCCCGGAGAACAAGTTGGATTATGCTTTTTCTCACCTTCAATATTTTGAGATCACCATGAAAATAAACATCGGTAAATACCTTTTTGTATGTTTTGTTTCCTTATCCATCCTTTTTTCGGCGCTGCCGGGGCAGGCGCAGAGCGGAACTCTTCAAGTGAAGTGCGTCGAGGAATCGGGTGCGGCTGTTCAAAACGCCAAGGTTGTCGTTTACAGCATGAACACCCAGAAGGCAAAAGATAAGAAGTCGGACGCCCAGGGGATTGCGGATTTCGGGAAGATCGACGACGGCGTCTACAGGGTGTTCGGGCGGAAAGAAGGTTTTGCTCCGGCCTTGTTTGAATATGCCCAAATCAAGGGAGCCGGCCCGCCGGTGACGCTCACGTTTGCAGCCGGATCAGACAAGAAGCTTTATTTTGAAGATCCCGAAGCAGCCAAACAGGCGGTGCTTCTGCTGCAGGCAGGGCTTGAGGCGATGAAGGGGAACAAGCTCGAGGAAGCGGAAAAAATGATAGCCCAGTCTCTCGAGATCAATCCTTCCAGCCCGGAGGCAATCTATTATTATGGCGCGGCGTTCGTTTATAGCGGCAAATTCGATAAGGCTGCGGAGATGCTGCAGCGTGCGTTCAATATTGCGGAGATGATGAAAACCACCCCGTCTCCGAACCCCTCCGGACCCAATCCCTATGACACCGTCGCCCAGGGGGCGAAACGCTTGTTGGATCAGATGCCCTCGCTTCGAGGCGAGCATGCACTGCGGCAGAAAAACTATGATCTGGCAGCCAAAGAATATGCGGAAGCCATCCAATCCAATCCCAATAATCCCGAGTACCATGCTAATTTTGCTATTGCATTGACGAATGCAGGCAAGCTTGATGAGGCGCTGGCCGCGGTTGAAAAGGCAATCCAGCTCAAGCCCGCGGAAAAATCCTACACAGACCTGAAGACCAAGATCGCCGCGCGAAAGGAAGGTCTTGCAATTGAAAAAGCCCAGGCAATCATGACCGAGGGAAACAAGCTGCTGGAAGGCGGAAACGCCGCGGAAGCTCTCAAGAAATTTGAAGAGGCGAAAAGCATGATCTCGTCGGATCGATCGGCCCCTCTCTGGAGCAAAATCGGTCAGGCGCAGGCAAAGCTCAATCAGCCGGACGCCGCGATTGATGCCTTCAGGAAGTCCATCGAGCTCGCCCCGGCGGATAGGGTTCCCGATTATCAGAAAGTGTTCGCTCAATTCTATATTGACGCCAAAAGATACGACGAGGCCATAGAGCTTCTGGCGGATACGAAGGCGGCGGCATCCCAGAGCCCCGAACAGACGCTGACCGATCTGGCGAAAACCTGGAAGAACAAGGAGCCGAATTTTGCCGCAGCCGCCCTGGAGAAGGTAATCAAGATCAATCCGGCTAATGCGGATGCCTATTTTGATCTTGCCCAGCTTTGCTACATCGACGGCAAGGCCAAGGACGTCCGCACGAAAGAGCTGCTGAACAAATACCTTGAGATCGGCAAGGATGCGGACAAAATTCAGGGCGCGAAAGATATGCTGGTGATTATCAACAAACGCCCCAAATAGGTCCGCAGTTGCTGCAGTTGCCGCATGGGTGCGGGAAGGCGATGAAAGCCGCCCGCGCCCGTGCATTCTACAATGTCCTACGCCGCATTTCCCTCTCGTGCCTTTCAAACGGGGTGTCCCGTTTCTTGAACTGCTTGTATCCGTATAGAAAGGCGATGCAGGCTACGCAAAGGTGAAAATATCTGTAGGGTCCATGCAGGTATGAAAAAGCCAGAAACAGCAATCCGACGGCAACAGCCATTATTCCTGCGCTTTTTTGTGAGATCCATGCCAGATTCATAGTTCATCCTGTCGGAGATGCAGGCTGCGTTCCTGCAGTTCTCCTGCAACAACGGCTGCATGCATCAGTTTGTAGTCGGTTTGGACGGCGCGCCTTCTTTGGATTTTTCGCGCGACGATCTTTTTCTTCCTTGCCCCTTTCCGGACTTTGCTGTTCCCGCAGCCGCCGCTTTCTTTCGCGGCCGCGATTTCGATTTTGGCGCCGGTTTCTCCTCCACGAGAGCCTCAGGCTGTTCCGCAGCCTCGGGCGGCAGGGCCGGTTCCGGGGGTTCCGGCAAGACTTCCGTGACGACGTCCGGAGGCTCCGCTTGCAACGGGGGCTCCGGTTCCGGCGCCTGCGGTTCAGGCACGGACGCCGCATATTCCGATTCTACCGCTTCCAAGGATGCGGATTCTTCGATCGGTTCCGCGGAAATCGGCTCTTCGGTCGGGACTTCCTGAGGGGCTTTGGGGTATCGGTCCGCGGGGAATATGCGCAGGATTCCCTGCCGATTTCTTTCGAAACGCAGGAGCCCGTCGCGGCTCAGCTGGCGGACGAGATCGTAAGTGCTTAAAAAACCGTACTGGCGTTCATCAAACTGCGGCTGGAGAGATCTCAGGAACTGCTTGAAGGTGCGCAGATACATAGGCCAGTGCGGCTTTGATTTGGAGTCCCGCAACAGTTCTTCCAGAACTCTGGCCGCATCGGAAGCCGGGGCGGGGACGGCGGGCGTTTCGGGCGCCGGCGCGGGTTCAACCGCCGCTTCGAGCAGGGACGCGCCCGCTTCCTGAGTTTCGCTTCTGCTTTCTTCCGGGATCTCCTTCAATTCCACCAGCAGACTCCGGTCCACCTGTTTGAGATGAACAAAGCCGGCGTCCGCCAGCTTCTGGATGAAGTCCCGGAAGCTGCTGACGCCGAAATCGCGTTCGGAAAACGTGGAATCGAGTTGAAGCAGCGTGCTTTTCAGAAGACCCAGCTGGGGAGACACTTCGCGGTCGGACAGTATTTTGAGCGCGCGGCGGATCAGCGGCAAAGCGCTGTCCAGAGCGGCCGTCGTCGCGATCTGCGCCTTGCCCGCCGACCTCCTGGCGCCGGACTGGATGCCGACCAGGTTCTCGTAAGCAATAAACTCGTGGCAGTTCTTCTGAAGGATGACGCTGGTAAACGCGCGCCCGCCTACCACGAACACGGTCTTGTCGAACTGTTTGAGCTTTTCCACGAGTGCGATGAAGTCGCTGTCTCCGCCGACAATAACGAATGCGTTGATATGGCTTCGAGTGAAGACCATTTCAAGCGCATCCAGAGCCAGTGCAATGTCCGCCCCGTTTTTATCGCCGCCCGGAGTCAGGTTGCGCTGAACCATCTGAACGGCATGCTGCGTCATGGCCCGGCTGTAGTCCTCGGCGCGCTTCCAGTCTCCGTAGGCAATTTTGGAGATGACTTGTCCCTTTTCTTTGATGGCTTCCAGCACGGTGCCGATATCGAAGTTTCGGGACAGAGACTGCTTCACCCCGATGGCGATGTTGTCAAAGTCCACAAACACTGCAATTTTTAAACGTTCTTCGCTCGAATTATTCATATTGAACCTGTTGATAACGGTAGCTTACATCATTCCGGGATGAAATTCGACGTTCCGCTGCATCCGGCCTTCCCGGATCCATTTACGCGAAGATCGCGGACCTGACGCCTTAATTCTGCAAGGATAGCCGGCAGGAAAAAAAGGCCGCCAAAATTGCATGCCAAAAGCAGGGCCGATGTGGCCAGAGAAATGGCAAGCCCCGTGTCTCTCGGAACTCCTAAAAGAAATAATGCCTCTACATAAACCCACTCCCGAATTCCCAAGCCGCTCAGTGTGATCGGCAGCATGGTGGCCAGAGTGACAAGCGGGTATAGCGCCG
>CAZLHW010000024.1:0-17225 GCA_964559085.1 uncultured Acidobacteriota bacterium
GAAACGGACTCCGTTCGGCGCCAGGATGAAGTTTTGGATGACCAGGCGCTTATTATCAAAACGGATCTCGGCCTGGTTGTGATCCTGGGTTGCGCACACCGCGGCATGATCAATACCCTGTACCACGCCCGGAATCTCACGGGTGAGGATAGGATCTTCGCCGTCATCGGAGGTTCGCACCTGATAGGCGCTTCTGACGAACAATTATGGCAGACGATCGGCGCGCTGCGTGAACTGAATATCCGGAGGATGGGTCTGTGTCATTGCACAGATCTGAAAGCCATCAGCCTGCTGGCGCAGGAATTCGGCGACGCCGTTTTCTTTAATAAGGCAGGGACAGTGGTTGAAATTCCGTAAGGCCCCGGTTCGGTCTCGACGGTCAGGCGGTTCCCCAGTCTCCGTTGCGGAGCATTTTTCGGATCTTGTGGCGTATGAGCTCGCGCTTCAGCGCGCTCATGCGCCGAATGAATACAATCCCGTTCAGATGATCGATCTCGTGCTGGAACGCTCGCGCCAGTAAACCCTCGCCCTGAAGCTGAATGGATTCTCCCAGAGCATTCCGGCCTTCAACTGTAACCATCATTGTGCGCGTCACCTGCTCCATGAATCCGGGGAAGCAGAGACACCCTTCGGCGCCATGCTGGGCGCCCTGTGTGTCTGTTATCCGGGGATTCACGAGCACGATCTTCTGATCAGGATCCTTTCCTGCAGAACGATCGATGACAAGGACCTGTTTGAGGACGCCGATCTGAGGGGCGGCCAGACCGACGCCTCCCTTGTAGTACATGGTTTCATACATATCCTCGATGAGCCGGCGCAGATCGGCGGTGTCGAATTCCTCGACCGGGGCGCAGGGCGTTTCCAGCCGTTTGTCGGGATATAAAAGGATGTCTCGAATCATTCACGAAGTCCTATCTTGTGTTTCCAACAGCAGGCGCGACGCATGGAGTATGCCGCGCCTCCTGCCTCGGCTGCCTGTCAGCCGCATAACCGGACTCTCGGACACGCACCTGGGGAAGCATCGGTGGCGATTTCCGAACGTTATCCGCGTCGATGATGATGACAGATCCGCGCCAGGAGCCTTACCAAATATAGGGTGGAAAGCAAGCATATTCCGGCCAAAGCTCCTACAATCACCAAAGGGTGGCTGAATGCCGCCGTTACCATGGCTCCGTATTTTGCGCATTTGCAGAGCCCCTCATGCAGGCGGGCGTATCCGTCATAAACGCAAAACGCAAAGGCGCCCGACAGTGCGGCTACGGCGCCTGCCAGGGCCGCACGCAGATAGCACTTGATAATCGAGGCAACCTGTTTTTTATCCGTTCGTCTGAATTATTTTCAGGCATTTTGGATACCTTCCCTGTCAGACAACAAATTTGGTGAAAAACATCCTTGGGATTCTATGGGTCTTCTCTCGGCTTTGACCCTTATTGAACATGCATTGTCCGTGCCAGCCGGTCCCCTGCAGCCCTATTTCCTAGTATCATAGAAAAATTATAGCGCCAGGGTATCGATCCTCGGCAGGTTTTGTTGCAGAATGCAACCCGACATTTGGCGGCAATCGGGCAAAATGCCAGAGTGTTTTCCAGGATTGGAGATGAGAATCAAGATACGCCGCGGTCATTCCGGCTTCCCGGACAGCACGCACTTTCGGCTGTGAGCCGTTACGCCCTGTTCTGGAATGAAAATGCGTATGGAAGGGGGAAGCGGCACGGAGCGTGCAAAGCTGGTGAAGGGGCATTTTTGCCTAAAGCGGGGGATAATCCTGGCGGATCGGATCTCCGGATACAATGTTTTCAAAATCAGGAAGAGGCAGACGTATGAGTGAAAAAGAGGCGCCGAAATGCGCACGCTGTACCGTAAGAGTCTGTGAAAACCGGGGCGGCAAAATGAGCGATGGAATTCCGGCTCTGGAAAAGCTTCCGGGATTCTGCCCTATGAAGCTTCTGCCCGAAGTAATTTCCGAGGCTGCCGCTGAATATGATAAGCCTTCAGTACGCGAATTCGCGCGCCTGGCATCCGTGCAGGAATCCCAGTGCTTTGAGCGGCTCCCCAATGGATTGCGGGCGAAGCTTCCGCGGATCGAGGAGCTGATTCAGTTTGCCGCGAAGTGCGGCTATAAAAAGCTCGGCATAGCCCACTGCGGCGGGCTTATAAGGGAGGCCGGCATTCTGTCGGATATTCTGGAAAGCAATGGCTTTGATGTGCTGTCGGTTCAATGCAAGGCCGGAGCCGTTCCCAAAGAAAAGATCGGCATACGCCCGGAAGAAAAGCTAGGCGGTGCGGAATACTGGGAGACCATGTGCAATCCGATCGCCCAGGCCATGATTCTCAACCGCGCGCAGGTGGATCTTGCCGTCATGCTGGGGCTCTGCATCGGGCACGACACTCTCTTCATCAAATACTGCGACGTTCCCCTTACGGTGCTGGCTGTGAAGGACAGGGTTCTGGCACACAATCCACTGGCGGCTCTTTATCTCTCCGATTCCTATTACCGGCGCCTGCGGAGCCCCATCCGGTGATTACGCCTCAGCGAACCGGCCAGGTCGGAACATCGTCGGCATCCAGGCCGCATTGCCGGAAGAAGTTTTTATAGAAATCCGGCCTGGGAAAGTCCGGCCGCATTTCCAGAAATGCGTGGTGCCTGTATCCGAATTTTCTCTCGTCGAACATGTTCAGCTGGGATGCCAGGCCCTCCACTTTGGCTGCGGGGACGGAAAAGATGATTTCATCTTCTCCGGCCAGAGCTCTTCCCAGCTCGCCGGGGTCCGGCAATGTGACGCAATACTGGCCGGAGAGCGCCGGCACAATGGAAAAAGCACAGGAGGCAATCGCGTACAGCGGGGTATCGATTCTGCCCTCGCCTTTGAAAGACAAGGCATGGAGCATGTTGTTCAGCTGGGCGTTGTTGGAATAAATGAGTACGATATCGGGTGCATAAGAGGCGGTCTTCAGCGGTGCGGAGACGATGCCTATGTATTTTCCAAAATCGATCCGGGGTATCTTTTTCACTTCTTCCTTCAATTCGGGATAGCTTTCGGCAATTTTCGGATCCACCAGTCCGTAGGCGATCAGAGATCCCCAGCACCAATTGTCTTCTTTCAGCATCGCGACCGTATACCCCTGGCGGCGTGAAAGCGAAAAGGCCTGGCATTGCGCGAGGTGGTAGCCCCGATCCCTTTTCGGCCGAAGCGCCCCCTCCGGGATATCCGATTCCGACTCCAGCATTTTTATTGCGATGGGAGAGGTCCGCAAGAGCATCCGCTTCTCGATCTCTTCTCCGTAACGGTTCCATTCATTCAATCCAGCCATAAGATTCTCCTCTGAATGTTCTTCGGTTTTGCCCCGGTCATACTACTATGGATTCCGCCTGTTCGGCACCCGGTTGATTTTGCCTTTGGCCGGAATATTGCTTTTTATGATATCTGTATGCACAGACAAAACTGAAAAGGAAGGTTTTATGTCGAATGAAAATCAACGCACACTGGAACAGGTCTATCGCAGCGCCGTCAGCGGTCTCTATGGCCGGTTGCGGAGCAATTATGATTTTTTATATCGCCGGTTCGGCAAGGATGGGCTGAAGCTGATTGAGGAAATGAGCCATGAATACGGCCTCAGCGTCGCCGCAAGAGCAAAGGCCAGGCTGGCCAATAATGACCTTGCCTCGGTTGCGGAATACCTGCTCCGGATATTTGACACAGTCGCGCGTGGCCGCGATCTTATAACCACCGCCGAGAAAAGTGAAGACAAGATCATTATCAAAGTCAACCGCTGCCCGCTTGATTTCGACATTCCCGAAATGTGCCTGGCTCACACCACCATGGAGAAAACGGTCGTCGAAGAGCTGAATCCCAATCTGGTGTACCGGATCGGCAAGGCCATTCCCGCCGGCGACAGCTGCTGCGAGCACATCCTTGAAACCAAAAAGTGATGTCCGGGCGATAAAAACTGAAGAAGCAGGAGCAGGTACGCGAAGATTCGAAAAGTGAGACCGGTTTATTTTTCTCCGACAGGGACGACCCGGTCGGTGCTTGAAAGCATTGCATCGGGGCGCCGGTCTGCGAAGGCAGACTTCCGGAGATCGCGCGGCGGCGTTTTCGTGGGAAATCCTTATTCAACGCCAAGGCGCGAAGGACGCGAAGATAAGCTCGAAGAAACACGGGCAAAGCTTCCATTACAGGAAATTAGAATCGAAAGACGTAGTTCAATTTGACACGGAAGCGCGTCTGATAGGACTCGAAACGATCCAGACTGTTTTCCTGCCAGCTGTGATTCAGCACCACAAAAAACTCGTTGCCGGGTTTCAGTATCCACCGCAAACGGCTCTGGAGGCCGATATTGCGCGAATCCGTGTCGTACTGCACGAAATTAGCCAGCGAGATAAATGGCGAAAAGGAGTAATCGAGGCGTCCGATGACGAGGCTGGTGTCGAAGTCGCCTTCCGGGAGCCGGACCCAGTTTTTCTCGATGGCAAACGCTGTGGTCCAGTGACTGTTCTTTTTCCAGGTGAACTCTCCAAAGTATTTGTGTCGTTTCCGCGTAAAGAAGGCTCCGGTGCTGATTTCGGTTTTAACGGCAAAAGGTCTTGAATGCGACGACATGAAAAGGAACAGGTGCGAATTGAAGTCATAGGTTCCCGCCGGGAGGACGATTCCTTTGTCGGGGTGAATCGTCCAGGGATCAAACAGCCGTTCTTCCGAGCGCGTCCACTCATAGCCGAAAAAATCGCCGCTGTTCAGCCGCCACTGAAAGGGCGTAATGCCCAGTTCCCGCGTCTGCCAGGCGTTATGCACGGTGCTGTAATAATCCTTATAGGAAAATTCGAACGACATCTGGCGTATATTCAGCATCTTCGGCCTTGGAGAGAGCTCTCCCTGAAAGGAAGAGAGGCGCACTCCTTTGCGCGGGACAAATCCGAGTTCGGGATTGTAATTTTCTCCTATGTTCATCCAGGTGTATTCAAGAGAGAGAAAATCGTTGGGATAGGACAGGTGGCCGCCATAGGCTGTGTCCCGGCCGCTGAGTCCCGTTGTATAGGTCTTGGTTCCGAACAGCAGCAGGCTCATGTTTTTGCCTGTGTTCAGGAAATTCGAGGTGGCCAGCTTTGCATCAATCCCGCCCATTTGATTGCTGGTTCGTCCCGTGGGATCTCCGTTGGTGAGCATGGCGCCTACATAGGACTGATTGAAAAAATTAGCCTTGATGCGGCCAACGGAAAGATTCCTGCCGGGCAGTCTGAAGCCTGGCCGGCCGACTCGGTCCGGTTTGGTGTAGCTGCCGGTCTGCACGTCGAGGAAACCGATATCGAACTGGCCGATCTTCCCCGTCAGTTTTTCTCCGACGCGGATGGGGACTTCATAGCCCACCATGCCGGAAGTCGGAGAATATAATTCCACCAGGCCTATGCGACGGGAGAAGAAAGGAAGCAGGTCGCCGCCCTTTGCAAGCTCCGGCGGGCCGTCCGGCACGATGCGCGCGAATTCGAAAATGCCCGCGTCTTCAAGAAAGAACGATCTCTTTTCCGGGAAAAACAGCCGGAACCGGGTCAGGTTTACCTGCCGCGTGTCGGCTTCAGTCTCCGCAAAATCGGTATTCACGGTAGTGCTGGAAACCAGGTTGGCCGTGATCCGATAAAATATATCGAATCCGCCCTTATGCACTTCGTCGGTGAGGGCGGCGCCTGGTCTCCCGGCGGATGTCAGAACATTGCGGTTTTCGATGTCTCGGGTGAATCCAAGAATCCCGAACGGCTTGATGTCAAGACCTGCGCCCTGTGAAGGATTTTCGATTCCCGTAATCTGTCCCGCTTTGACCACCTGGAAAATTTGTGTGTCGAGAGAGGGAGACGCCCAACGGGAGGTTTCCCTCTTCCGGGCCAGAAACCTGGAAATATTAAATCCCCACTCGGAAAGCCCGGGTTTGAAGCCTATGGTTTTGAACGGGATTTCAAACTCCGCGGTCCAGCCGTTTTCGAGGATATGGGTGCGGACATTCCAGATGCCGTCCCACTCCATGGCCGCAATTTGGTTTTCGGTCACCCTGCCGTCGACCAGGGCGCCCGCCGGATTTGTGGAAAAATAATAGGCGTTGCGGTGGTCGTGATGGGTGTCGAGGATGATCTCCAGGTTATCGTTATCCTGTAGAATGGCATCGCGACGCATTTCGGTTGTTATAATTCGCCCCGGTTCCCGGTCTTCGCAAAACACGGAGATATATAAGGCATCCTGGCTGTAGGCAAGCCAGATATTTGTCGTTTCGGTGGGCGGCTGCCCCGGATGCGGCTCGACCTGCGTGAGGCGAATGGCGCTTGGGTTCTCCTTCCATTGAGGCTCATCAAGGATTCCGTCAATCCGGATTCTTCCAGACAAGGGTTGTACGATCACCGTCGCATTTTCGGAAGCAAATAGGGTCAATGTTGAAATCCCGTTTGCAGCAAACAAGATCAAAGCTGCGGGAATAAGTTGGATGCATTGGATTGAGAGCCTTTTCATTTGCAAACATTCTCCAGATTAAATGGCATTTGAGGATACCTGCGAGGCGCTGCCTTTACGCGACGAAAAGGAGTGCGCGATTCTCGGGTAGGCACGCAGAGTCCTGCTCCGGGCGGAGTCTATCCGCTATTTGACTTCCAGGAGCGTTCCTAGATCCGCAATATTGTGGGAAAGGTCTGCAGCGGCGAGCTGCACGGATAAGGGCTGAAGTGGCCAACGGAAGAGCTTTTTGAAGGGACGCGCCGAATTACAGATGTCTTTTGAGGGACCGTACATTCGGAAGCCTGCGGAGTCCTTCCGGCCGGACAGCATCCGCGGGTGTGACAGCTGTCTCCTGCAAATCCGCCGCATTCCACATGCGCGGCGTGCACGCCGGACAGGGAGATCAGAGCCAGCAGGACGAAGAATGCGAAATGCTTCAGCTTTGTAAAAACCGGGTCCTTTTTCATACAATTCCGCATCATACGGACGAGGCCTGAGCCCGGCATCTGAGGCGCAGGCACAAAAACACTTTTTAAATACGAAATCGTGGCTGTTTGTTACGCCGATGTCTACTTTCCTCTTGTTCCTCGGAGCGGAAATGCATATAAATGACGGGTCAGCTATTATTTCGGAAGCACGAAACGCGGGAAATAATGGAGCCCTTTTTAGTAGCACTTGAAATGCTGCGTATGGATTCGGCAAAAAATCTAGATCGGAGAATAATTCCATGGAAATCAGATTAAACGCAAACGGACAGAATGATTTATCAACCAAAGTCTGCTTCAGCGACGAAAACGGATTTGAAGTCGCTTCAACAATCGTAATGGGAAAGAAAGACGCCATTCTCATCGACGCACAGTGGACCTTGTCCAATGCTCATCGAATCATCACGGAGATCCTGGAAACCGGAAAAAACCTCACGACAATTTACCTGTCGCATGCCCACCCGGACCACTATTTCGGCGCCGGCGTGATTGCCCAGGCTTTCCCGAAAGCCCGCGTAGTGGCGATCCCATCTGAAGCCGATATTATGAACAAGCAGTTCTTCGGCAAAATCGAGCACTGGGAAGGCATCATCGGCTCCCACAATGTTTGCCGCGTGACCGCGAAGATTGAAGCATTGCAAGAAAACAAACTCGAACTGGAGGGCCAGCCCCTCGAAATTATGACCAAAGTCATGGGAGACATGCGCTACAACACCATGGTGTGGATCCCCTCGATCAAGACTCTGGTCGCCAGCGACGTGCTCTTCAACCAGGCGCATCCTTTTACCTGTGAACTCACGAAAGAAGAACGCGCCCAATGGATCGCCGATGTCGACAAGATTGAAAAAATGGGCGCCGAGGTCATCATCCCCGGCCACCAGAAACCCGGATGCCAGTTTGATAGAAGCTCGCTCGATTTCACCCGGGAATATATTCTTGCCACGGAAGAAGAGCTGGTCCGACAGGACACGGTTGCCGGTTTCTATTACGCCATGGCCGACCGCTTCCCGCAGGCCAACCTCGTTCGCCTGAGCAACGGCATGAATGCGGCCGTGTTCAAGGGCGGATTGGATTGGAACTGGCGCGAAATTCAATAAGCGCTCGCCCATACGTTAAGAAGAAAAGTCCCGCCGTGAGGCGGGACTTTTTTTTCCGTGTCCAGTCCTGTGCCGGCATCAATGGCAACCGCGATTGAAGAGGCCCAAAAAAGCGCGACCCCGATGCCGATTTGTATTGCGGAACCCTGCAGGAGGGAAGATCCCGATGGAGCATGTACGTTTACATGACAAAAAGCAGATTGAGCAGTGTCTCCGGAAGGACCTTTTCCGGAATATCTACGGCATCGGCGATCTGGATGATTTTTACTGGCCCTATACAGCCTGGTACGGACTCCGTTCTGAAAAGGAATTGACCACTGTGGCGCTGGTATACTCGGGGACCTCCCTCCCGATTCTGGTCGCGTGCTCTCTCGAAGGCGATGACGGCGTGGCGGCGCTGCTGCAATCCATTCAGCCTCTTTTGCCCGTGCGTTTTTGCGCCCACCTCAGCCCGGGACCGGCCCGGGTCCTGAAAGAAACGCATCATCTGGAGACTGGGGGAGAACACTACAAGATGGCTTTGATGGATGAAGCCAAAGCGTCCGGCGCAGACTGTTCCGGCGTAGACCGCCTGGGCGTGCATGACCTGGCTTCCATCCTGGAACTGTATGAAGCAAGCTATCCGGAGAACTGGTTTGATCCGAGAATGCTGGAGACAGGATGCTTTTTGGGTATTCGGCAAGACTATCGACTGGTCAGCATTGCCGGTGTGCATGTCTGCTCCAAAGAATACCGGGTAGCGGCGCTGGGCAGCATCGCAACGCTTCCCGCGTGCAGAGGCAAGGGATACGCGACGCGGGTAACCGCGAGGCTGTGCCGGGCTCTGATGGATGAAAAAATGCACATCGGTTTGAATGTGAAAGCGGACAACGAAGCCGCAATCGCCTGCTACCGGAAAATAGGCTTTCAGAAAATCGCTTCCTATGAGGAATATATGGCAGAGAAAAACACCGGAGAGCTTTCGTGAGGGGAACGGTTTCTTCTACCATACCCAAAGGAGAACGGATAATGGATCGAGTACTGCATGGGCTGGATCGATTTGAAAAGATAGTGGTCGTTTTTCTGATTGGCTTAATGGTGGTAACGGTTGCGCTCGCAACAATTGAACTGGGAGTGCTCCTTGTAAAGGACATTTTCAATCATCCGAGGCATTTGCTTGGGATCGAGGAGCTCCTGGATGTGTTTGGCATGTTCCTACTGGTTCTGCTGGGATTGGAGCTCCTTGAAACGATCAAAGCGTATCTGGTGGAACATGCGATACATGTAGAGGTGGTGATGGTGGTGGCTCTCATCGCCGTGGCTCGCAAGGTGATAATCCTGGATGTGAAGGAGTTGCCGTCGATGACTCTTTTTGCCATCGGCTTTATCGTTCTCACCCTGTCGATTGGATATTACCTGATTTCGAAAATTTTTCAGAACCGTCACCGCCCATCGATTCCGAATAAAGATTCTCATGCGCCGAACTCCCGGGCTGAATCGAGCAATTGATGCGCCATATCGGGAAACGCGGATGAAAAGAGTGTGTGTGAACTGCGGATCGAGCCACGGGTTTAAGGGCATCTATAAAGCCGCTGCGCAAGAGCTTGGAAAGGCTCTGGTCCGCAACAGAATCGAACTGGTGTATGGAGGTGCCGGCGTGGGGCTGATGGGAGAAGTAGCCAATGCGGTACTGGCCGCAGGCGGTACCGCATTGGGCGTCATCCCGCAGGCATTGGCCGACAAGGTGTCGCATACCGGGCTGACGGAACTGCGCATCGTCGGCTCCATGCATGAGCGCAAGCAGATGATGCACGACCTTTCCGATGCTTTCATCGCGCTGCCCGGCGGCTTCGGGACAATTGAGGAGATCACCGAACTTCTTACATGGGCGCAGCTTGGCTTTCACACAAAACCGGTCGGTCTTCTGAACGTCGCCGGGTACTTCCATTCGTTCCTTTCCTTCCTGGATCATGCCGCTTCCGAAGGCTTCATAAAAAAGGAACACCGCCGGATGCTTGCCGTTGCCGAAGACCCGGAGGCGTTGTTGAAGCAGTTCAGAACATATGCGCCGCCAAAGGTCGAGAAATGGATAACCGCTCAGACAGAGGCGTGAAAAGATGGCAAGAAATGTTGAGATAAAGGCCCGCGTGGAAAACATGTATTTGATCGTTGCGCGCGCCGCAGCACTCGCGGACGAGGGGCCGGTGGAGATCGTCCAGGAGGATACCTTTTTTGCCTGCAGCAACGGCCGGCTGAAACTGCGTGTCTTCTCGCCCGACGAGGGCCAGCTCATCTATTATCGTCGCCCCGATCAAAAAGGTCCCAGGGAATCCTTCTACGTTCTATCCCCGACAACCACGCCGAATGAGCTGCGTGAAACCCTATCCCTGGCTTATGGCCAGTCAGGCCGCGTCCGCAAGCATCGAACTCTGTTTGTGTCGGGAAGAACGCGCATCCACCTGGACCGCGTGGAAGATCTTGGCGACTTCCTGGAGCTGGAGGTAATGCTGGCGGAGGGTGAAAGCGTGGAAGCCGGCGAGGCGGTTGCCCGGAGCCTGATGGAAGCGCTGGGCATTCATCCGGATCAGCTCATTGACTGCGCCTACGTTGATCTGCTGGAAGCCCGCAAAACCCGGTAGCGCTTCGAACGGGATCCTCAGCACAACAGGAAATCCGTCGCAGCTCTCCCATAATGCCGACCGCATAAGAAATGAAAAGATTAGTATAGCCAGCAATGGGGGGGATGCTGCTATGCTAGGAGCGTTTCAGTACCTGTTTGCATGGATCTGCGGAGGGCTGTTATGAAGATACGCGACGGTTATGACGTGGTTGTCGTCGGCGGGGGGACATCGGGCGTTGCTGCGGGAATTGCCGCGGCGCGCGTGGGCGCCAAGACTCTGATCATCGAGCGGGTCGGAGCTCTGGGCGGCCAGATGAATGTATCGGGCCCTCCCGGTTTTGCCTACGCCAATCTTTACAATGACCGTCATGAACGGATCATCGGCGGCATTATTACCGAAACCCATGAGCGGCTCCTTAAAGAAGGCCACGCTATCCCTCACATGGAGCCGGACTTCCGCGGCTGGTACACTTTTGCCTATGTCGATCCCGACTGGTGGGGACTCCTGATGTTCGAAATGATGCGGGAGAACGGTGTGAACCTCCTCCTGCACTCGCTTGCCGTCGATGTCGTCAAGGAGCAAAGCGCCATCAGGGGCGTGATTGTTGAAAATGTTTCCGGGCGCCAGGCCGTGCTCGGAAAGATCGTCATCGACTGCACGGGCGAAGGAGAGATTGCCGCCCGCGCCGGCGCCCCTTACGAAATCCTGCCCCGGGACAGAATGGAGCCGCACTCGCTTTCTTTCACTGCGGACGGCGTCGACTGGAAGAAGGTCCTCCAGTACATAAAAGACAATCCGCAGGAATTTGAATTCGAGCGTTTCCAGGAAAGCACGCTGCACAAGTGGACCTATGAACAGCTCGTCGAGCGGATCCGCAAAGTGGATTCCATCGTGGAGTTGGGCGAAATCATGGGGTACAGAAGCCTCAAGATGAAGGGCCTGGAGACCGGCGAATGGCACGGCTTCAGCGGTATCGGATTCTTTTTGATGCCCCGGGAAGGCGGCATTATTCAGGCGCACTTCCAGCATTCCTCGCAGGTAGGAAATTGCGATGCAACGGATGTCGATGACCTGACCTTCGGCGAAATCGAATGCCGCAGACAGATTGTGATCGCGTGGAAGTTTGTGAAGAAATATCTCCCCGGATTTGAGAACGCCTATATCACGCGCATCTGCCCGGAGATGAGGATCCGCGAAGGTCGGCGCATCATGGGCGATTACGTCTTAAAAGGTGAAGACGTCATCGAGGAGCGCAAATTTCCGGACGGGATCGGGAAGAGCGCGTTTCCCGCGGGCGCGGTGCATGTCGTGGGTCCCGGCACTCTCGGAACCATGAAGCCGCCGGACGTTCCAAAGCACGGCGGATCGCACGACATTCCGTATCGATGCCTTGTGCCGCGGGAAGTCGAGAATCTCCTTGTCGCGGGCAAGGCGGTGTCCGCCTATCGGGAGGCCTATCAGCGGTTTCTGATGCAGACGATGGTCACCGGACAGGCCGCGGGCGTGGCCGCCGCTTTGTGCGCAAAGCAAAACATCACGCCGCGCATGCTGGAGGCGGATGTATCGGAGCTCCAGCGCATCCTGGTAGAACAGGGCGCCATCCTCACCGGCACACACTGATGGGCCGGGATAAGACATTTTCGAGTTTTTATCGCGTTCCTTGCGTCTTTGCGGTTCGTGTCGTGCAACCGCAAAAACGCAAAGAACGCGAAGAATCTCAGGGGGCAGGATGAGAAATAACGAGCAGGCGGCGACGATCGATGTGGGCAAGGTAATCGACGGGTCCCGGCTGAACAGAGTGTCTGTCAGCGTGATCCTGCTGTGCGGCCTCATTATGCTGATGGATGGATATGATTACACCATCATTTCCGTAGCCGCTCCCGTCATTATGAAAGCGTGGGCTATCGGCACCGCCCCTTTCGGCGTGGCGCTTGCCGCTGCATTCCTCGGCTACCTGATCGGCGCCATAATTTTTGGAGCTCTTTCGGACAGGATCGGGCGAAAAAACACCCTTGTCCTTGCCTCCCTCGTTTTCAGCGTCGGTACGCTGCTCGTTTACTTCTCCAATTCGCTGACAAGCTTAATTCCCATCCGCGTATTTACCGGCATCGGCATCGGGGGTGCGGTCCCCTGCGCGATCACGCTGACGAGTGAATACTCTCCGCTGAAAGGGAGAGGGAAATATGTATCCATTATGTACTCCGGATTCCTGGTCGGCATTGTCCTGGGAGGGTACATCGCCGGTCTCATGCTGGAGCGGATCGGCTGGCGCCCCCTGTTTCTTGTAGGATTTGCGGCGCCCGTACTGGCAATCGTCCTGCTGTGGTTCAAACTGCCTGAATCCGCGCGCTGGCTTTCCAGCCGCAATCAGGATAAAAAGCAGAGAGAAATCCTCGCCTCCATCCTACGGCGGATACAGCCGGATATTGTGATCGAATCCGGCACGGAATTCGTCTCTGTGGGCTCGACCAGGGAAAAAGTGTCGGCCGGAGAGCTTTTCACCGGCAGGCTGGCCTGGGTGACCCCCGTAATATGGCTGTATTACCTGATCAGCTCGATTGCCGTTTTCTTCATCGGCAACTGGTCGCCGCAGCTGCTGGTCACCAAAGGGTTCTCGGCATCGACGGCGGCCTATATAACGGGCACCGGCAATATTCTGATTGCCGCCGGCTGCCTGCTGAGCGGCTTCTATTTCGACAAGGTCGGCTTTCGGTGGGGATCCATCCTCCACGCGGTCGCCGCAGCGTGTCTGATATTTTTTGGCTTCGGCCTGGAACCCGCGGGCTTTGTCTTTCTTTTGATCGCCAGCGGCTTCTTTATCAACGCCGCTCATATGGATGTCACGATACTCGCTCCCATCGTCTATCCGCCCCGATGCAGAAACCGGGGCGCGGGGACCGCGATTGCGGTTGCAAGAGTCGGCGCCATGATCGGACCGTACATCGGCGGACTTCTTCTGGCGACAAAGCTGCCGATGGAAAAGCTGCTGGCCTTCGTATCCATTCCACTGGTGATCGCCGCAATCCTCTGCTACATCGCCGGCCGGCAGTATGATTTCTATTTCGGCCCGCTCTACGCCGGAAAGATGCCGGAAGAGAAGCAATAGCGAGCCGAATCCCCTCCATTCGGACTGTTGCGCTGGCGTCATTGATGTTTGCTGCTCAAATTGCGGACAAAATCTTATGCCGATTCGGATCCCATTCCGGCGGCCGCTTCATTTCTATTGCCCCATTAAATCCGACCTGCAGTAGAATAGGCGCATTTCAGAAATTTTAATTAGAACCTGTTCATGAAGGACATGCCAATGACCACAAAGAAAGCGGCGCCGCCCATTGCCGGCAAGGGCACGGCAACTGAAAAATCCTATAACCCCTTAGAAACTGCTCAGGCGCAGTATGACAGGCTTGCCAATCTGCTGGGACTCGACGCGCCCACGCGGGATCTGCTGCGCAACCCGATCCGGGAGTATCACTTCAGCATTCCCGTGCGCATGGATCGCGGAGGCATTCAGATATTCCGCGGTTTCAGAGTGCAGCACAATGACGCCCGCGGGCCGTGCAAGGGAGGCATCCGGTTCCATCCGCTTGAAACCATCGATACCATCCGGGCTCTGGCCATGTGGATGACATGGAAATGCTCGGTGGTCGATATCCCGCTCGGCGGCGCCAAGGGCGGCATCATCTGCGATCCGCATAATCTCAGCCTCAATGAAATCGCGCAGCTCTGCCCCGGATGGCTCCGCCAGATTGCCCGTGATCTCGGACCGGCACTGGATGTGCCGGCCCCCGACGTGATGACCAATGCGCAGGACATGCTTTGGATGCTGGATGAGTATGAAGCCATTCATGGCGGACGGTTCCCGGGATTTATTACCGGAAAGCCGATCAGCATCGGCGGATCGCTGGGACGCAAGGAAGCAACCGGATACATGGTGGTGCTCACGGTGCGTGAAGCCCTAAAGGAATTGAACATCAAACCGGAGAATACTACCGCGAGCATCCAGGGATTCGGCAACGTCGCTCAATATGCCGCAGAGCTTTATACTAAGATCGGCGGCACAGTGGTTTGCGTTTCCAGCTGGGATCCTTCGGATAATAAAGCCTTCTGTTGCAGAAAAAAATCCGGAATACGTTTCGACGAGCTCAAATCGATCAGCGATCCGTTCGGTACCATTAATCGAACAAAAGCCCGGGATCTCGGCTATGAAATTCTTCCCGGCGAAGCCTGGCTGGAGCAGGATGTCGATGTCCTGATTCCGGCCGCATTGGAAAATCAGATTACGGCCGATACGGTGTCCAGGATTCCTCCCAGTGTGAAACTGATCGCGGAAGGGGCAAACGGCCCGACGACTTCGGAGGGGGATGCGCTGCTTGAGAAACGGGGCATTTTTCTCATTCCCGATATCCTCTGCAATGCAGGAGGGGTAACCTGCAGCTATTTCGAACAGGTGCAGGGCAATATGAATTACTACTGGGAGGAAAACGAGGTCTTTGACAAACTGGAAGCCAAAATGACCCGCGCTTTCCATGCGGTCCGCGATGTGGCAAAAAAGCAGAGCCTCCCGATGCGGGATGCGGCCTACGTCCTCGCCGTCAACCGCGTGGCGCGCGCCTGCAAGGATCGCGGCTGGTGCTAGATCCGCGGCCAAAGCTTCAGCGATCCGTTTTCCCGACAGGTTCCGGAGTCCCGCTATGGAAGATAAGTCCGTCGACAAACTCATTGATGATCTCAAAGAGCGTTCCAAAGAACTCAACTGCCTGTATGAAGTTGAAGAAATCATGAGCGATCCGAATCTGGGACTGGAAGAGGTTTTTCGGAGGATCGTGGAAACGCTGCCGGCGGGATGGCAGTTTCCCGATATTTGCCAGGCAAAGATTACCTACGGGGATTTTGAAGCCCGGACGCGAGGCTTCCGCGAAACTCTCTGGGAGCAGCATGCGGACATAGTGGTTCAGGACGAGACCGTGGGCCGCATCTGCGTCTGCTATACGGAAGAGCGTCCGCAGGCGGATGAAGGGCCTTTTCTTAAAGAAGAACGGAAGCTGATCAATACCATTGCGGACCGCCTCAAACACCGCATCCTTCACACAAAGCTGAAAACCGTGTTTGAAAGGCAGCGACGAGACGGCGCTTCTCACGAAGAATGGGAAGTTATTCTCGACCTGCTGCGAAGAACGGATCCCAAACTGCTCATGCGGATTTCCAGGAAGATGTTGAACCATCTTTCCTGGGCCGGCTATGAGAGAGCGCATCGGATTCTGGAGCGCATCAGCCCCTCGGTAAGATTTGACGAAGGGGGACCCGAGCGGGAGGAGAATCGTCCGCTGCGCGTCACGGCATCCCAGGACATCCTTTCGGCGAGCGAAGATATTTTCAAGTTGGCCAAGGCACATCTCTCGAAGCAGGAAATCCTGTCGTTCATACAGAAGTGGATAAAGGAGGACCGATCCGGGTTTTTGATCAAGGTTCTGGAGAATTCAAACTCATCGCTTGCGGAGATTGCCGGCGCCATCGAGCGTTATCGCCACCTTATCCCGCAGGGAGTGGAACTGTCCTCGCCGCGGGAGAGGGCGTTTCGGGTTTCGCTTATCCAGCGCCTTCTGAACGAGGAAGCCCACTTTGTGCAGGTTGCCAAGAAGTTCATCAGCGTGAACGATTTTCACGACCTTCTCGATCGCACCATCTTCCCGGCGGGGAGCCACGGAAGGCTTGGCGGCAAAGGGGCCGGTTTGTTTGTTGCGGCACAGATCCTCAAAAAATATGCCGCTGAAAACCCGCTTTTGCGAAGCATCCGGACTCCGAAAACATGGCACATCACGTCCGACGGCCTGCACGATTTCATCAACTACAACGACCTGGAAGAGCTCGCAGAGCACAAGTACAAGGATGTCGGCCAGGTGCGCCAGGAATACCCGGCCATTATACAGGTTTTTAAAAGCGCCTCCTTCCCTCCGGAACTGGTCAACGGGCTGTCGATCGCGCTGGATGATCTGCCGGAAGTCCCTCTTATTGTGCGGAGTTCCAGCCTGCTTGAGGACAGCAGGGGAACTTCCTTCGCCGGCAAATACAAGAGCCTGTTCATTTCCAATCAGGGAACCAAGCACGAACGCATGCTGGCCCTGATGGATGCGGTGGCGGAAGTCTACGCCTCCACGTTTGGCCCTGACCCGCTCGGATACCGGAAGCAGCGCGGTCTGATCGATTTCCATGAAGAGATGGGAATCATGATACAGGAGGTGGTGGGCACGCGCGTCGGCCGCTATTATATGCCGGCTTTCGCCGGGGTGGCTTTCGGCCGCAACGAATTTCAATGGTCGCGACGCATTCGGCGCGAAGACGGCCTGCTGCGCATGGTGCCGGGACTCGGAACCCGAGCCGTCGACCGTGTGCAGGACGACTATCCGATTCTGATATCACCGGGTCAGCCGGCGCTGCGGGTTAATGTGACGGTGGAAGAAAAAGTGCGCTACTCCCCTAAGCGTATGGACGTCATCAACCTGGAATCCGGTCTGTTTGAGACGATTGAGATCGGGGATATGATCCGGGAATACGGAGACGTGTATCCGTTGA
>CAZLHW010000025.1:0-7860 GCA_964559085.1 uncultured Acidobacteriota bacterium
CGATCCGTGAAGGCGGACGGACCGTGGGCGCCGGTACGATTTCGGAAATTCTGGAATAATTCGGGGCAGCCATGCGAGACATCATCACACTCGAGTGTACTAAGTGCAAAAGCCGCAATTACACCACGACAAAGAACAAGAAGACGACGACGGAGCGGCTGGAGTTCAAGAAGTTCTGTAATCGGTGCCGCGCGCATACGCCGCACAAGGAAACTCGCTGAGCGAGGATGCTGTAATGTATGGCAACGCGCTTGTGCAGGCCAGTAGCTCGAATGGTAGAGCGGCGGTCTCCAAAACCGCATGTTGGGGGTTCGAGTCCCTCCTGGCCTGCCAATAGCGGCGCGCCGCCCCGGCTGCGCAGTCCGAAGCCGGCAACTCTACGTTTGCGGAGCAAAGCAAATGAAAGATTTTTTCGAAAAATTGGGGAAATCGTTCCGTAACATCCTCGAATTTATCAAAGACACGCGGAAAGAGCTGAACAATGTATCATGGCCGGGGCGACGCGAGGTTACCGGAACAACCGTTGTGGTGATAGCGGCCGTATTTTTCTTCGGATTTTTCCTTTTTATTGCAGATGTCATCGTGAAGAATGGAATGGACTATCTTTTCCGTGCGCTCGCGGCGCAACCATGAAACGGAAATATGGATAATTCGAAGAAGTGGTACATCATTCACACCTATTCCGGATATGAGCGCAAGGTTGCGGAAAGTCTTATGAACCGCATCGAGGCTTATGACTTGGGAGATTGTATCGGGCAGATCCTGATCCCCACCGAAGACGTGGTGGAGATGAAGAGCGGGAAGAAGATTGTCACCACCAAACTGACTTTTCCCGGTTATATCCTTGTGGAAATGGATATGACCGATAAAGCCTGGCACATCGTGCGCGGTACGCCCAAGGTTACCGGCTTTATCAGCACCGGCAAGAAGCCTACTCCCCTGACGGAAGAGGAGATTAACGAGGTGGTCAATCGGGTTTCGATTACGGCCGAGCAGCCGAAACCGAAATTTACATTTGACCGCGGCGATTCAGTCAAAATCAACGACGGGCCTTTCAAGGATTTCACCGGAGTCGTCGAGGATGTCAATCCCGACAGAAATACCTTAAAGGTAATGCTCACGATTCTTGGGCGAGCGACCCCGGTTGAACTGGAAACCGAACAGGTTGAAAAGATTTAGTGTGGCGGAGGATCGGTAGGAAATAGCACCGATCGGGATGGAGTTTTTCGATGGCAAAAAAGATTATTGCGAATGTTAAATTGCAGGTGGCGGCCGGAAAAGCGACGCCGGCTCCTCCGGTGGGATCGGCTCTTGGGCCGCACGGGCTGAATATCATGGATTTCTGCAAGGCTTTCAACGCCAAGACCGCCAAGCAGGAAGGTTTGATCATCCCGGTGGTTGTCACCGTTTACAGTGATCGTTCCTATTCCTTTGTCACCAAGACCCCTCCTGCCGCGATACTGCTCAAGAAGGCGGCGAATATAGCAAAAGGTTCGGGCACTCCCAATAAAACCAAGGTGGGGAAGGTATCCATGAAGGACGTTCGGGAGATCGCGCAATTGAAAATGCCCGATCTCAATGCCGCAGATCTCAATGCCGCTATCAGAATCGTGATGGGTACTGCCCGGAGTATGGGAGTGGAAGTAGAAGGTAATTAGAGATTGACGATTGACGATTTACGATTAAGTGCTGCGCTCTAATCGTAAATCGTCAATCGTAAATAGTGAATGGGGTGCAATGCAATGCCTAAGGCGGGAAAGAATTATAAGAAAGCGGCCGCTGCTCGGGAAAAGAAGCTCTACAGGCTCGACGAAGCGATCCCTCTGCTGAAGAAGATCGCTTTTGCAAAATTCAATGAAACGGTTGAGATTGCCATGAAGCTCGGCGTGGATCCGAAACACGCGGACCAGATGGTGCGCGGAACCGTCGTGCTTCCAAACGGCCTGGGAAAAAGCAAGCGAGTGGTTGTGATCGCTTCCGGGGATAAGGTTAAAGAAGCCCGGGATGCCGGCGCCGACGAAGTCGGAAGCGAAGAAATGGTGGAAAAAATTGCCGGCGGCTGGATGGATTTTGATGCAGTTGTGGCGACGCCGGATATGATGCGCAGCGTGGGAAAGCTCGGGAAAGTTCTGGGCCCCCGCGGACTGATGCCAAACCCGAAAACCGGAACGGTCACCTTTGAGGTCGGCAAGGCCATCAAGGAGATCAAGGCCGGAAAAGTGGAATTCCGCGTTGATAAAACGGGAATCATTCATGCGCCCTGCGGGAAGATACAGTTCGAAGAGAAGAATCTGTACGAAAACGCCAAAGCCCTGATCGATGCGGTTGTCCGGGCAAAGCCCGCAAGCAGCAAAGGGAAGTATGTCCGAAGCATTTCGATTTCCTCTACGATGAGTCCCGGAATCTGGGTTGACGAAACGTCCATCGAGACTCATGCTTAACATCCGTTCTGCGTTGCCGGTTTCCCGCCGCCCGTTGACGGCTGGAAATTAAAACGGGAAACCGGAAGCCGGAACCGGGAAACTGGAAACGGGATACGAGAATCATGAATAGAGCAGAAAAACAAAAGACAGTGGAATCTCTGAGCGATCAGTTTTCCTCGATCGACAGCGCCTTCTTGATCAACTATAGCGGTTTGAAGGTGGTCGATACGACGGAGCTGCGCCGAAAAATTCGGGAAATCGATGGGCGCTACGTGGTTGTAAAAAATACGCTGGCCTTGCGGGCTGCCAAACAGACCAAACTCGAGCAGCTTGAGCCCTATTTCCAGGGGCCGACTGCGGTAGCCTACCATCGCAAAGACGTTGTGGGACTTGCCAAACTTCTGACCGAGATAAGCAAGAGCAATCCCAATTTTGCGTTCAAAGCGGCGCTGATTGAAGGCAAGGTGTTTCCTCCGAGCGAGATACAGGTGCTGGCATCCATGCCTTCCAGGGAGGTCCTGCTCGGCAAGCTGGTCTTCCTCCTCAAAGCGCCTTTGCAAAGACTTACTACGGTTCTGAAAGCTCCGGTACGCAACTTGGGCCTCGTCTTAAAACAGGTTCAAAAGTAGGGAGTCCAGACGAATTCGGCAATTCATCTCTACCAAATCCTATAGGAGTTAAAGATGGCGATTACAAAAGTTGAAGTTTTGGAATGGATCGATCAGGCAACGATGCTGGATATTTCGGACCTGGTCAAGAGTCTTGAAGAGAAATACGGCATCAGCGCTGCGGCGGCCATGCGGGTGGTGATGGGCGGCGCCGTCGCCGGCGCCGCGGAAGCGAAGCCTGCGGCCGAGGAACAGACCGAATTTACGGTCATTCTCAGCAACGTCGGCGATAAGAAGATCAACGTGATCAAAGCGGTGCGCGAAGTGACGAGCCTCGGTCTGAAGGAAGCCAAGGATCTGGTTGAAAGCGCTCCGAAGCCGATCAAAGAAAGTGTTTCCAAGGAAGAGGCGGAAGCCATCAAGAAAAAATTTGAGGAAGCCGGCGCAACCGTGGAGATCAAGTAAAGCCGCTTGCTGGTCCACGCCGGTGTGCGGATGCCTTAAAAGGCGCTTGAATCTGCATGCCTCACCCCCGAATGTCGCCAAGGCCTGCTGGCTCCAGCGGGCCTGTCGCGTTCGATAACCCCAATAGGAGGTCGCCGTGCACAGGCCTTCAGATTCGGGGAAACTGAAAGTTGAATTCTTACGCTCTCGGGCGGATAAGGGCCTGCGTGTGCCTTCCGCCTTTTATCCCATGACTTGGGCTCTCTCCAAAAGGCACGTCGAAACCTAATTGAGCATTTCGAGGTAAATTCTTCAATGACCAATATCAGCACTTCGAATGTGTATCGCGATCGCATGGACTTCGCCAAGATCCACACAAGCATTCCCATCCCCAATCTGATCGAAGTCCAGAGAAAATCGTACCACCGGTTCCTCCAGATGGATGTCCCGCCGTCCGAGCGGGAAGATGTGGGATTGCAGGCCGTTTTCAATTCGGTCTTTCCCATCAACGATTTTCGGGGGGCTTCCTCTCTCGAGTTCGTGGAATATTCCATCGGGAACTGGCAGTGCAAGTGCGGCAATCTGAAGGGCCTGAATTTTCTGCGCGCCAATTGCTCCGAATGCGGCAAAGGGATTATCAACAGCCCCTACAATCCGGAGAGCGGCAATTGCAGGCATTGCGGCGCAAAGAATGAAATCGAAAATCCTCGATGCGAGTTTTGCGGCGGCACCGTAGAACTGAACGTCAAGTACACCGTTGAAGAATGCCAGGAGCGCGGCATGACGTTTGCGGTTCCGCTGAAGGTAACCGTCCGGCTGGTGGTCTGGGACAAAGACGCGGAGACGGACGGGAAGAGCGTTCGCGATATCAAGGAACAGGAAGTGTACTTCGGCGATATCCCGCTCATGACGGAAAACGGCACATTCATCATCAACGGCACCGAGCGCGTTATCGTCAGCCAGCTGCACCGGTCGCCGGGTGTGTTTTTTGAATCCAATCCGGGCCGGACGTTCATTCTTGCCAAGATCATCCCCTATCGGGGCTCCTGGGTCGAGTTTGAATTTGACCAGAAAAATATTCTCTATGTTCGCATCGACCGGAAGCGGAAGTTTTTGGCGACCACGTTCCTCCGGGCCCTTGGCCTGAACCAGGATTCGGATATTCTTCGCACCTTTTACGAACCCGTTACGATACGCTGGGAGGACAGGGAGCTGTTCCGGACTCTGGGGCGCGACCTGATCGGCTCCAAAACAACCGACGATATCAAGGATCCCAAGGGGAAAACGGTCCTCATCGCAAAGGGCAAAAAGATCACGGAAGGGCTTTACAACCAGCTGGTCAAAGCCGGTGTGAAGGAAATCAGGATTGAATCCGAAGCGCTGGAAGGCGCCCTGTCCATTTCCGAAGTGATCAATCAGGAGACCGGTGAAATCCTGATTGAGTCCAATTGCGAAGTAACGCTGCATACCGTCAATGTGCTGAGCGATGCCGGAATCCATTCGCTGGAAGTGTTTTTCCCGGAGCGGGAGGATACCGGCGCCACAATCTCCCAAACGCTCTCAAAGGACCACATTAAATCCCAAGCCGACGCCCTCATTGAAATCTATCGCAAGCAGAGGCCCGGAGATCCGCCTACGCTGGAAACGGCCACGGCGCTCTTTGAAGGCATGTTCTACGACCCCCGCAAGTACGATTTCTCCAAGGTGGGACGGCTCAAGTTCAATATCAAGCTGGGACTGAACACGCCCCTGGAGCAGCGTACGCTCACTGCCGAGGATTTCTATGCGGTGATCAAGTACGCGTTAAAACTCACAAAGAACATCGGTGTCGTCGACGACATCGACCATCTGGGAAATCGCCGCGTTCGCGCCGTCGGCGAACTGCTTGAAAACCAGTTCCGCATCGGCCTGGTCCGGATGGAGCGCGCCATCAAGGAAAAAATGTCGGTGCATCAGGAAATGACCACCGCCATGCCGCACGACCTGATCAATGCCAAGCCGGTGATGGCATCCATCCGCGAATTTTTCGGCAGCAGCCAGCTGTCGCAGTTCATGGATCAGACGAACCCGCTTTCGGAAATCACCCATAAGCGCCGTCTTTCCGCGCTGGGTCCCGGCGGCTTGAGCCGGGAGCGCGCCGGATTCGAAGTCCGCGACGTGCATCCGACGCACTATGGACGCATTTGCCCGATCGAAACGCCGGAAGGTCCGAACATCGGATTGATTTCCTCGCTGAGCTGCTACGCGAGAATCAATGAATACGGATTTATCGAATCCCCCTATCGAAAGGTCAAAAACGGCCGGGTTCTCGAATTCGTCCAGATTGTCTTCCCCGGGGATACTCACTTCAAGGTGGGCGAGCAAGTGGAGAAAGAGGCGGTGGAGAAAGAGAATCACCGCTGTGAGAGTTCCGGAAAGCGCCCGGCGCAGTATGAACCGTTCTCCTTCTATCAGACGGCCTGGGAAGCGGAAGAGTATACCATCGCTCAGGCGAACGTTGAGCTCGATGCGCATGGAATGATTCTCCAGGAGCGCGTCAATGCGCGAAAGGCCGGAAACTTTGTGCTGGTACCGCGCGAGGAGGTGCAATACATCGATGTGTCGCCGAAGCAGCTTGTGAGCGTTGCCGCCAGTCTGATTCCTTTCCTGGAGCATGCCGCCGCCACCCGTGCGCTGAGGGGCTCCCACATGCAGCGCCAGGCGGTGCCCCTGCTGCGCGCCGAGGCCCCCTACATCGGAACGGGTATGGAATACATCACGGCCAAGGATTCCGGCGCCGTAGTGACCTGCAAACGCAGCGGTGTAATCGACAGCGTGGATTCCACCCGAATTATTGTTCGGGTTGAGGGGGAAAGCGAAAACGGAAAGGCTCCGTCCCGAGACGCCGGCGTCGATATTTATACGCTGACAAAATTCAAGCGCTCGCCCCAGAAGACCTGCCTCCATCAGCCGCCCCTAGTCCGCAAAGGAGACCGCGTCCTCCGCGGACAGGTCCTTGCCGACGGCCCCTGCACCGATAAGGGGGAACTCGCACTGGGCCGCAACGTGCTGGTGGCGTTTATGCCATGGCGCGGCTATAACTTTGAGGACGCGATTCTCGTCAGCGAAAAGCTGGTCAAGGAAGACAGCTACACCTCGATCCATATCGAAGAGCTCGAAATTGAAGCCCGCGACACCAAGCTTGGACCGGAAGAAATCACGCGCGATATTCCGAATGTCAGCGATTCCAGCCTGCGCGACCTGGATGAGAGCGGCATTATCCGTATCGGAGCAAAGGTCCGCCCCGGCGACGTCCTCGTCGGCAAGGTGACCCCCAAAGGCGAGACACAGCTTTCGCCCGAGGAAAAGCTGCTCCGGGCGATCTTCGGCGAAAAAGCCGGAGAGGTTCGCGACGCATCCCTGGTTACCCCTCCCGGCATCGAGGGGACCATCGTGGATGTCAAAATCTTCTCGCGCAAGGGCGTGCCGAAAGATGAGCGCGCAAAGCAGATCGAGCGGGAACAGATCGACAAGATGGAGAAGGATCTCAACGACGAGATCCGCATCATCAAAGAGGAGCGCAACAAGCGCTTGATTGATATCTTCAGCGGCGAGATTCTCCCCGATGATCTCCTGAGCCGGTCCGGAGAAGTCCTCATCAAAAAGAAGACCAAATTGACGCGGTCCATGCTCCAGGAACTCAGCACGGCGGATCTGAACAAGATCAAGAACGACTTTAAATCGGAAAAGGAAGGGAAAGTCTACGAAAGCATCAAGCGCCTGGAAGAGAAGACGGAAAAGCAGATCCAGATATTGAAGAGCCTGCATGAGGAGCAGCTCGGCAAGCTGCGCCGCGGGGACGAGCTTCCCCCCGGCGTAATCAAGATGGTGAAGGTCTACGTCGCCATGAAACGGAAACTGTCGGTCGGCGATAAGATGGCCGGCCGTCACGGGAACAAGGGCGTGATCGCCCGCATCCTTCCCGAAGAGGATATGCCGTATCTGCCCGACGGCACCGCGGTTGAAATTGTCCTGAATCCCCTGGGCGTTCCCTCTCGAATGAATGTGGGGCAAATTCTGGAGACGCACCTCGGCTGGGCCGCCAAGGCGCTGGGGCTCTACTTCTCGACGCCGGTTTTTGACGGCGCTTCCGAAGCGGAGATCAAGCAGATGCTGAAGCGCGCCGAACTTCCTGAAAGCGGCAAAATCGATCTGTATGACGGCATGACGGGAGAGAAATTCGATCAGAAAGTCACGGTGGGATACATCTATATCCTGAAGCTGTCCCACCTTGTCGACGACAAGATCCACGCCCGGAGCATCGGTCCCTACTCTCTTATCACGCAGCAGCCCCTGGGCGGTAAGGCCCAGTTCGGCGGCCAGAGATTCGGAGAGATGGAAGTGTG
>CAZLHW010000025.1:7870-11993 GCA_964559085.1 uncultured Acidobacteriota bacterium
ATCCTCCAGGAACTCCTGACGGCGAAATCCGATGATATTCAGGGCCGCACCAAAATATATGAAGCCATTGTCAAAGGGGAATCCCACTTCACTCCGGGAATACCCGAATCTTTCAACGTGCTGATCCGCGAACTCCAGAGCCTTTGCCTGGACGTGGAATTGATCCAGCGACAGAAGCCGCGTCGCGCGGAAACCGTGCCGACGGAATGACGCATTGAAGAATACGTCATTCCAAATTCGTAATTAGGTCGGAACGAATATTTTGTTGGGACGTTGAAGAACAGAAGAAACGGATATCGAAACTAAACCTCATTCGACTGGGGGGGGCCATTGAGAAGTTTTAAAGACGTGATGGAAAAATCGGATTTGAGTACTGATTTCGACAGCATTCGAATCAGCCTTGCTTCTCCGGAAAAAATACGGGCCTGGTCGCGCGGCGAAGTGACAAAGCCGGAAACAATCAACTACCGCACTTTCAAGCCGGAAAAAGATGGACTCTTCTGCGCCCGGATTTTCGGCCCGGTTACGGATTGGGAGTGCCTGTGCGGCAAATACAAGCGCATGAAATACCGCGGCGTCGTCTGCGACAAGTGCGGCGTGGAAGTCACACTTTCCAAAGTGCGCCGCGAACGGCTGGGGCATATCGAACTTGCGTCTCCCTGTTCCCATGTCTGGTTTTTCAAGGGGCTGCCCAGCCGTATCGGACACCTGCTCGATATAAGCCTGAGAGATCTCGAACGCGTGCTTTATTTCGAAGCCTACGTGGTCATCGATGCCGGAGACGCGCCGGTCAAGCCCGGCGAGCTGCTCAATGAAGAACGCTACCGTCAGCTGATACAGGAATACCCCGGAAAGTTCCGGGCGATGATGGGCGCCGAAGCCATCAAAGAGCTCTTGCGGCGCGTGGACATCGAGCGGACCGCCGAAGAACTCCGCGCGGCGATGAAGGCCGAAACGTCGCAGCTGAAGCGCATCAAGTATGCCAAACGCCTGAAAGTCGTCGATGCATTCCGCAAATCCGGGAACAAGCCCGAATGGATGATCCTGGATGTGATTCCGGTCATTCCTCCGGAATTGCGCCCGTTGGTTCCTCTGGACGGGGGACGGTTTGCGACTTCCGATCTCAACGATCTCTACCGCCGTGTCATCAACCGGAACAACCGTTTGAAGAAGCTCATGGAGCTGCGCGCTCCGGAAGTGATCATTCGGAATGAAAAGAGAATGCTTCAGGAGGCCGTCGATGCCATGTTCGACAACGGCCGCCGCGGCCGCGTGCTGCGCGGCGCCAACAACCGCCCGCTCAAGTCGCTCAGCGACACGCTCAAAGGATAATCGGGCCGCTTCCGGCAGAACCTTCTGGGGAAGCGCGTCGATTATTCCGGCCGATCCGTGATTGTGGTGGGCCCCGAAATGAAGCTCCATCAGTGCGGCCTTCCCAAGAAGATGGCGCTGGAACTTTTCAAGCCTTTCATTTACAACCGGCTGGAAAAAGAAGGCCATGCCGCAACTATCAAGGGCGCCAAGGAAATGGTCGAGCGCCAGGAACCCGTGGTTTGGGATATCCTTGAAGAGGTGATTAAAGACCATCCGGTGCTTTTAAACCGCGCCCCGACGCTGCACCGCCTGGGGATTCAGGCTTTCGAGCCCGTGCTGGTGGAAGGAAAAGCCATCAAGATCCCCCCTCTGGTTTGCGCCGCGTTCAACGCGGATTTCGACGGCGACCAGATGGCGGTTCATATCCCGCTGTCTCCGGAAGCTCAGATTGAAGCCTCGGTGCTTATGCTGAGCAGCCATAACGTTCTTTCTCCGGCCAACGGTCAGCCGATCGCCATCCCAAGCCAGGACATCGTGCTGGGATGCTACTACCTGACCAAGAGCAAAAAAGGGACCAAGGGGGAGGGACGCGCTTTCGGAAGCTTTGACGAAGCGATGTATGCCCTGGAAAACGGGATGGTGGAGCGGCTCACGCCCATCCGTTATCGGTACACGGGCGCCCTGATGGACCTGACAACTCAGTACGACGACCAGGCGGTCATGCGCGCGGATGTCCGGGAGGTCACCAACGAATTTGTCAACACGACCGTCGGCCGGCTGATTTTCAACTCGATCCTGCCGAAGGGCATGCCCTTCATCAACGGCCTGATGAAGAAAAAGGGGCTGCAGCAGCTGGTCAATTATTGCTACCTCCATTTCGGCCTCGATACCACCGTCCAGATGCTGGGCGACCTCAAGGAGCTCGGGTTCCTGCATGCGACGTAGGCGGGCATTTCGATCGGCATCGATGCTCTGGTTGTGCCGGAAAACAAAGGCGTCCTGGTCGACAACGCGCGCGAAAGCATCATCGAGGTGGAAAAACAGTATCAGGACGGCGCCATCACCGACGGCGAGCGCTATAACAAGATCATCGATATCTGGTCGGATGTAACCGAACGGGTGTCCGATGAGATGTTCAAGAAGCTGGCGCAGCAGGATGAAAGCGGAGAGGAATTCAATCCGATTTACATCATGGCGGATTCCGGCGCCAGAGGCAGCAAACAGCAAATCCGGCAGCTCGCCGGCATGCGCGGCCTGATGGCCAAACCGTCGGGCGAGATCATCGAGACGCCGATTACGGCCAACTTCCGCGAAGGGCTGACCGTGCTGCAATACTTTATCTCGACGCACGGCGCCCGCAAGGGTCTTGCCGATACGGCCCTGAAAACGGCCGATTCGGGATATCTGACGCGGCGCCTTGTTGATGTGGCCCAGGATGGGCTCATATCCACCATGGACTGCAATACCCTCGACGGCAGCTACGTTACATCGATCGTCGAAGGCGGCGAAATCATCGAGCCGTTGCGGGACCGTATCGTCGGCCGCGTTTCTCTTGAGACCATTAAGGATCCGCTCACCGGCGAAACCATTTGCGGCGTCAACGAAGAAATCACGGAATCGCTGGCCGCCGAAATCCAGGCTGCCGGCATCGAAAAAGTGAAGATCCGGTCCGTGCTGACCTGCAAGGCCAAACGCGGCGTGTGCGTCAAGTGCTACGGGCGCAACCTGGCTACCGGACAGATGGTGGACCTGGGCGAGGCGACCGGAGTCATTGCCGCGCAATCCATCGGCGAGCCCGGCACGCAGCTGACGATGCGTACCTTCCATATCGGCGGCACCGCGAGCCGGACCCATGAGCAGTCTACGGAAGAGGCCAAGAACGAAGGCATCGTGAAGTTCCTGAACATCCAGACCGTGACCAACCGGGACGGAAACCTTGTGGTGATGAACCGCAACGGCACGCTGATTATCGCCGACGAAGCCGGACGGGAGCGGGAGCGCTACTCGGTGGCCTACGGCGCGCTCCTGAAGGTGAAAGAAGGGCAGAAGATCAAGCCGGGCCAGACCCTGGTGGAATGGGATCCGTACTCCTTCGCCATCCTCCCCGAGTTCGGCGGAACGGTCGTATTCAAGGATATCCATGACGGCATCACCGTCAAGGAAGAGCGCGACGAAAACACAGGCCTTGTTCGCCAGGTTATCACCGAATCTCCGGATGAGAAGTATCAGCCGCAGATCGGCATCAAGAATGATAAGGGCAAAATCGTCAAGAGCTATTTGCTGCCGTCCAAGGCCCACCTGTGGGTGGAAAACGGGGAAGAGGTTTTCCCGGGCAGCATTCTGGCGAAAATTCCCCGGGAGACGCGCAAAACCAAAGATATCACCGGAGGTCTGCCGCGTATCGTCGAGCTGTTTGAAGCGCGGAAGCCCAAAGAGCCGGCCGTCATTACCGAGATCGACGGCATCGTCAAATACGCGGGCCTCGTGCGCGGGCAGCGCAAGATCGAAGTCCATCACGAAAGCGGCATGATCAAAGAATATCTGTTGCCGCGAGGCGTTCACATCAACGTCCAGGAGGGGGAGTATGTGCGAGCCGGCGAGGCTTTGATGGACGGCCCGCGCAATCCGCACGACATTCTGCGCGTGCTCGGCGAGAAGGAGCTGCAGAGCTACCTGGTCAACGAGATCCAGGAGGTGTATCGGCTGCAGGGCGTCAACATCAATGACAAACACATTGAGGTGATCGTCCGGCAGATGATGCGCTGGAGCAAGGTGGAAGAAGTCGGAGATACGGAATTCCTGCTCGATG
>CAZLHW010000025.1:12003-17139 GCA_964559085.1 uncultured Acidobacteriota bacterium
AGCAGGTGGATAAATTCCGGTTCTACGAAGAGAATGAGCGCGTGGAGGCGGCCGGCGGGGTCCCGGCAAAGGGGCGGCCCTTGCTGCTCGGCATCACCAAGGCGTCGCTCTCAACCGACAGCTTCATCTCGGCGGCGTCCTTCCAGGAAACCACGCGCGTGCTCACGGAAGCCGCCATCAGCGGCAAGGTGGATTATCTCCGCGGCCTGAAAGAGAACGTCATTATGGGACGCCTTATTCCGGCCGGAACAGGCATGGAGTACTACCATAACGTCCGGATTACGGAGCCGGTGGTGCCGGAAGCGCAGGAAGCGGAAGGGGAGCCGGATCTGGAGTCGGATCTGCTGGCGGGCACTGTCGACGTGGACGCGATCAAGGCGAAACGCGCCGATATCGGGTAGGAGAATTGACCGCGGATTTCCGCGGATCTGCACGGATAAAAAGAAAAAGGGCGGCTCCTCGCGGGCCGCCCTTTTTGGCTTAGGTTGGAGAGAAACTAGCTGCCGCTGCCTGCCGCTCCAATTGCATCTCCCTTAGTATTTCCTTCAGGAGCATGTTCGCCGTAACGAACAACCAAATCCTGAGAAATTGTGTAGTCGTATCGGCCAGTTGAATTTAAGGTTAATGGGTTTGCCTGAAACTTGAATGTGGTATCATCTGCTGACTCTTCATTGTAACGATAGCCATTAAATCCGCTATCACTCGCAAATCTCTGGTCGAGATATGAATTGCCGGCAGCGTCTTGGGTAGTTAGTTCTATAAGTGTTGCAAAATTCTGATTATTTACTGCTGCATATGCTACTTCAGCGGAGCCGATGGTCCGGCAGCCCTGGATGGCGCCGGATTCATTGGCGGCCATTCTGGCAGTAAGCATGCTGGGCACCGCGATGGCCGCGATGATGGCGATAATCGCCACGACGATCAAAAGCTCGATAAGTGAAAATCCCTGTTCTTTTTTCATTTATTTCGTTCTCCTCTCAGTTTTTATGGGGGCATTCATTGCATAACCGGTATACATCATTGCAAACTGCGTGCCAGAATATTGGAATTTGCGAAAAAATAATTTGTGTTTCGCAAGTGTTTGATAATCAATGTATTACGATGGCAGGCGCCCATGTCGCTAAAACACCCGTTCCCTCCCTGTGTCAAATTTCTGCTGGTTTTCAGCGCGCGCGGTGCTGGAAACCAGCATTTCAACAAATGAACAATGAAGCGGAATTGCCAATAAATAATTCGAGATTCGAGATTTGAGATTCGAGAATAAAACGCGGGGGCAATAGCGGCGAATAAAATGGCCGAAGGATAGCAGAATGAGAATTGGGCTGCACAGGTCCCCCTTCCTCAATCTCGAATCTGGAATCTGGAATCTCGAATCAATATTTGATTTGAAGCGTTTGCAGCCGATGGCGCAGCGAGCCTTTGGTTAGATTCAATTTTTGGGCGGCCAGAGTCTGATTCCCATCCGTCTGGCGGAGAGCCTGCGTGATAAGGCTGCTCTCGATCTGGCTTAGGAACCGTTCCAGGTCGAAAGGCCCCTCGGGCAGCGTGAACAGGTCGCTGTCTATCCGGGCGGTGCGGTTCCGCACGGTATCGGGCAGGCGCTCCAGCTGGATTTCGCCCGTTGTCTCCAGCGCGACAGCCCGCTCAATGACGTTTTCCAGCTGACGCACATTCCCCGGCCAGCTGTAGGATTCCAGGCAGCGCAACGCTTCCGCGGATATGCCGCGGATGTCTTTGCCGGCGCGTTCGGCAAATTGGCGCAAAAAGAAGAAAGCCAGCAGCCCAATATCCTCGGCCCGCTCGCGCAAAGCGGGGAGGTGGATGTTGATAACGGCAATCCGGTAAAACAGATCCTCTCGAAACGAGCCCTGGTCGATGCAGGATTGCAGATCCTGATTGGTGGCGGCGATGACGCGCACGTCCACGGGAATTTCACTGGTGCCTCCAAGCGGACGCAGGCGGCGCTCCTGAAGCACCCGAAGCAGTTTCACCTGCATGGCCGGGGTCATATCGCCGATCTCATCCAGGAAGATGGAGCCGCCGTCGGCGGCTTCGAACAGCCCTTTTTTATTGGCGGTCGCCCCGGTGAAAGCCCCCTTCATGTAGCCGAACAGCTCGCTTTCCAGAAGCGTTTCCGGAAACGCGCTGCAGTTGATCGACACAAACGGCCGTTCTTTCCGGCGCGAGGCTTCATGAATCGCGCGGGCAACCAGTTCTTTCCCGGTGCCGCTTTCTCCAGTGATCAGCACGGTGCTGTCTCCCATGGCGACCGTGCCGATTGTCTTGTAAACTTCGATCATTTTCGGGCTTTTCCCCACCACGTGGCTTCCGTGCAGCGCCTGAAAGAGCTTCTGTCCCTGAAGCGCCTCCATATCATTGGGTGAGACGACAGGCTGCGGTTTCCGGTGGCTCTTTTTTTCAAGAGCGCGGCGGACGATGTCGCGCAATTCTTCCATGCGGAACGGCTTGGTAATATAGTCGTAGGCTCCATGCTGCAGGGCCTCGATGGCTGTCTCAGTGCCGGCAAAGGCGGTGATCATGATAAACACGGTATCCGGCGCGAGCTGTTTGGCTTCGCGCAACAGCTCAACGCCTGAAAAATCCGGCATCCGGATATCGGATATGACGACATCCACCGGCCGCTCTTTTAAGAGGAGAAGCGCTTCCCGCCCCGAGCCGGATTTGAGCACCTCCATGCCCTCATCCTGAAGCACAATCTCGAGGACCTCGACAATATTGGGTTCATCATCGACGACAAGAATGGTCGGCATTGAGTTATTAGCTCCTCTATCCATTGGCTGCCTGTTCCAGGCACTCGGTCTCGGATATCGATTCTTCCAGCGGAAAATGAAGACTTACCTTTGTGCCCTTTCCTTTTTCGCTTTCAACCGTCACTTTCCCTCTGTGATCTTCCATAATTTGAAAAATGATGCTGAGACCCAGTCCCAGCCCGCCCTTGAATCCCGAAAGAAAGGGCTGGAACATCTGGTCCTTTTCCTGCGGACTCATGCCGATGACGCTATCCTGGAACACGATCTCCCCGGTGTCGCCGCCGGTTTTGCGCATGCTGATCCTAAGCTCGCCGCCGTTGGGCATGGCGCGAATGGCATTTTGCGCAAGATTCCAGAACACCTGGTTCAACTGATCGGCGCTCCCCAGTATGTGTATCGACTGCGCCTCGATGTTCAAGGATACGGAATGCTTTTCTCTTATTTCAGGATTGTTTCGAAGCAGCGTCACCGAATCGCGGAGCACCGGGACAAGATCGATTCTGTGCTTGGCATACCGGCGCGGCCGCGCGAAGTTCAGAAAGTCTTCGACAAACTGATTCAAGCGGTCGCTTTCCCGGATCAGGATGTCGAGAAGCCGCTCTTCGCGCTCGGGCAGATTCGCGCGCGACCGCAGAATCTCCACGGATCCGCGCATGGATGTCAGGGGATTCCGGATTTCATGTGCGATCCCGGCCGCCATGCGCCCGATGGCGGCCATCCTGTCCTTCAGCCGGATTTCCTCCTCCAGGCGTATGATTTCCGTCAAATCCTGAAAGGAAATGATATAACCCAGCGATTTCTGATTCTGGTCCATCAGAGGGGAGACGCTGAATCCCAAAAAGCGTTTGGGTCCTTCGGGGATCGCAACCCATTCTTCATTGCGCAGGGGGCGCGCATTTTGTAGAAGGTCCGCCTGCCGAATGCGCATCCAGAAATTTTCGCCGATCAGCGATTGCACCGGGCGGCCGAGCATATCCCGCGCGTCTCTACCGGTGAGTTCCTGCGCCGCCGTGTTAAAGACGGCGATGCGTCCCTCCAGATCCGTCGTGATCAACCCGCTTCGAATACTGCTGACGATGTGCTCGTTGAGCCGCTGGAGCCGGGTCAGCGAATCGATTTTTTCCTGCAGCTCCCATTCCACCTTCTGCAGGCGCTGGTGCAGGTAGTTCCCCAGGCAGGCAACTGCCCAGAATCCAAGTACGTGGGCCGAAATCCGGAAAATCTCAAGAGACGTATTCCCGCCGGTTGCCTTCGTGCCAATGAAGCCCAGGTTATTTGCCAGAATGATGCCGGCGTACAGAAGGGTGCTGAGGGCGGAACCGACCAGACCTCCATTTTTCCCAAGGGTCAGGCTGCAGTAGATAATGATCAGGATGTAGAACGAAACAAAGGCGCTTTCGATGCCGCGCGTATAGACGACGAGAATTGTTGTGAGGATCAGGTCGAGGCCGATCTGCAGATACAGTTGCAGGAGTTTAGGTTGTCTGCTCCACCACAGGACCAGGAAGAAAACCGTGAGCGCCGGCGCGAGGATATTGAACAGTGGCAGGAACGCAATCGATCCAATCTGTTTCGGCAGAAGACCCAGCCGGGCGGCGAAGATCAGGCCGATCAGAAGCACGACCAGGCGCACCCCGATCAGATTCTTATCGTGCTCTTTTTTGTTCTGGCAGGGACTCATTTGTGATTCGAATTTCGAATCCTCTTCCGGCAGTTTGTAACAGAAGCTCTGCCGGCAATTCAATGGTTGCCGCCCGCTAGCCGCCGGACAGGACTTGAATTAGCTTGAACAGCGGCAGATACATCGAGATGACGATGCCGCCCACGACAACGCCCAGAAATGCCATCAGGAAGGGTTCGAGGATGGTGAGCAGGTTGGCGACAACAAGATCCACTTCCTCTTCATAGTAGTCGGCGACTTTTACAAGCATGGTATCCAGTTCACCCGTGGATTCCCCGACCGATACCATCTGGGTGACCATGGGTGGGAAGAAGCCGGACTGGCGCATCGGGTCGGCCATGTTTCCGCCTTCTTCAATCCGCTGTCTCAGTTTATAGATCGTGTCTTCCAGAATGGCGTTACCCGATGTCTTCGCCGTGATGTTCAACCCTTCAAGGATGGGAACGCCGCTCGTGAGCAGTGTTGCCAGCGTGCGCGTAAACCGGGACACCCCGATTTTGCGCAAAACGTCTCCAAGAACCGGAAGCTTCAGCAGGGCCCCGTCCACGACATGTCTGCCCTTGTCCGTTTTGTAGTAGCTCTTGAGCCCAAAGACAACGATGCCGACAAAAATCAGGAAGAAGATCATGTAGCGTTCAATGATGCCCGATACTGCAATGACAACACGTGTGGGGAGGGGGAGGT
>CAZLHW010000026.1:0-3864 GCA_964559085.1 uncultured Acidobacteriota bacterium
AGCAGGTTCTCCAAAGGTTCCTTTACGGCTTCTGCCCAAATTTCATACCCCTTTGTGGACGGGTGCAGGGCGTCGCTCATCACGTCCTTTGGAATGTTGCCGTCGGCGTCCAGGAACTTTGCCCCGATATCGAGGTAATGGACGCGATCGCCGTCATGCAGCTTGGCAATGATGGAGTTGATTTCGGCGATAGTAGCACGAACCGGATCATTGGGCGTGCTTCGCGGAAAAATGCCAAGAAGCAGGATTTTAGCCTTTGGAAAATTCTTCTGCAGTTCAAGAACCACGGCGCCTATCCCCTCGGCGATTTCCGCAGCCGTGTTGCGCCCCGTGTTATTGGTGCCGATCATGAGCATAACGGCTTTGGGACTGAAACCCTGTCCCTCGCCGTGCTGCAGACGATAGAGCACACCCTGTGTGGTGTCTCCTGCGATTCCGAAATTGGCCACTTTCAGGTGTCCGAAATATTTATCGAGCACCGGTTTCCCGGCATAGGGTCCGTCCGCATTGCGCCAGAAATCCGTTATCGAGTCTCCCATAAAAAGGACATCAATGTCCCCTTTCCGGGCCACCTCGAGATTTGCCTGATGCTTTTGTTGAAAGAACGGCGCCAGGAACGGGACGGTGGCCGAATTGACCGGCGGCACTCGCACGGAGATCAGACCGGGATATTTCCGGCTGATCTCCTGAACTGCCGGCTCCGCAGTTTCCAGAAATCTGGCCAGGCTCCGCTCTGCAAGCTGAAGTTCTTCGGCCGTAGGGCGCGGAATGGCTACTGCGGCGGGAACCGGCGCGCCTTCGGACTGCGGCGTCTGCGTCCGGCATTCAAAATTTTCTGCTTTGTCTGTGCCGCCCGAACCCTTGTATTGAGCGATTTGAGGATAGGGGCATACGGGGCGCGCCATGGGCTTTTGATTGGGCGCAGTGCTTGCCACGATCTGCTCCGGCGCTTTCCCGGTTTCCACCCATCGATCGATGGCCGAAAGCATATCCGTGACACTGGGCGCCTCTCCGCCGCCGCAATGGCCGACACCAGGGAGCATGAAGAGCCGGACGGAATCCGCCGCTTTCTTCGGATCCATTTTTGCCGTCAGCTCCTTGTAGAATGAGACCGTATTGCCCGCTGGAATCAACCCGTCCGCCCAGCCATGAGAGAGCAGAAGCTTGCCTCCCTTATCGAAGAAGCGGGTCAATCCGTCGCTGGGAACGTCCAGGATATCGCTCCCGGCCTTGAAGGACGCCGCAAGATCCCTGTCGTAATCAAAGGACTTAAAATCCCATTGCGGATCTTTGAACACGATATCGCGGAAGTAGGATGTGGCAACCGGGAAGGGCTCGTTCCCTATTGCGAGCATGGCCACCTGCTGTTCGCTTCCGGGCGGGAATCCGGCGAATAGCAGCTCGCCGGTGCGGGGATTTTTGGCTCCGGCATAGATATCGCGCATCGCGGCAATCTGGCCGTCCGTGAGGCAATCCTCGCGATCTCCTTCGCTGCAGCGGATGGCGGCCGGATCGAACCGGCACTGTTCGGGGTTGCCGACAATCCCGTCCTTCAGCCCGTCCCTCCCATCACATTGGTCGATAAAGGCTTTGTTCAACGCCCTCATTTTGGGCATTGTGAGCTTGCGGGCTTCCTCCTTCATCGCGGCATAGCCTGTCCACAGAGAGCCTATCATGAGCTTCACCATCGGGTTGGCCGGGGCCATCGAGGAGATGCCGTCATAATCGTCCGGATAGCGATAGGCTTCCATGAGTCCCTGCCGGCCGCCGGTGGAGCAGCTCACCCAGAGCGACCGCTGTTCTTTGCGCCCATAATAGGCGGCGAGGATGACCTTCGCCTTAACCGTCATTTCATGAACGGCGCGGTGCCCGAAATCGACGAGCTTTTCAGGATGCCCGACGGCAAACTTTGCATCCATGCCGCTTCCGACATGCCCGGTATCCGTCGCGACGGCGGCGTAGCCGCGAGCGAGCGGTTCGGCCAGTGCGGCATAATTGATATTGCCGGCCCACACACCGTTGCCGATGCCGACGAGCTTGCCGTTCCAGTTGTCTGTCGGGAGCCAGACCTATATGTTGAGGTCGGCCGCAGGGGTGGGCGTCAGCGCCGCGGTCACCCGGCAGAAGGCCGGCACGGATTTAAAAACCGCCGGGCCGCCGGATCCGCCTGCCGGTGGTCCGCCCCCTCCGGGCGGCACGAAGGCGCCGGCGGCAACGGGTTTTGCGGAGGTTATCTTCCCGTTGGGCAGATCAAGCGCTGCAATAGACTCGCAGGAGGCTGCGGCAGCGGAGGGGATGGTAGCGATCCAGCTCGTGGCCAGAAGTGCAAGCAACCGTACAAAGTTGTTCCACATATCGATCTCCTGTTTTAGTGCAAAAGGTCTCTGCGTTTGTCGTGCGAAGCCGTCCAAAGGCTTATTGCAGTTTCAAAACCACCACCGATTTTGCCGGCAGGGTGGCGTCCAGCCGGCTGCCGTCCAATTTCGCGCCGTTGAAAACCTCGGGATGCAGCGCGTTCGGATTTTCAAATGTGTTATGGGCATCCATAGCTTCTGCCGTCAATATTTCGCCTCTGACCCGAGTCGCCCGGGACCCCTCGATTTGCGCCGATATGCGGGCGGCCCTGTGAGGATCGAGGTTCACGAGGCCGATCACGATGGATCCGTCCACGGCTTTTGCCGCGGAGGCGCTGACCTGAGGCACGGACCATCGGTCGTACCGGTACTCTCCTGTTCTGATTTCGAGAGGGAGCGATGTCGCATTTTGGAATGGCCTGTACATATGGAATGCATGATACGTCGGCGTCCGAATCATTTTCGGTCCATCCGTGAGTATCATGGCCTGCAGGACGTTGACGGTCTGGGCAATCGCCGTCATTCGCACCCGTTCCGCATATTTATGAAAGATGTTGAAATTTGCCGCGGCCACAATCGCATCCCGCAGCGTATTCTGCTGTACAAGAAATCCGGGGTTAGAGCCCGGCTCCGGCTTATACCAGGTGCCCCATTCATCAATATATAACCCGATTTTCTTGAATTTTGCTCCGGCGCGCGTCTTCTCGAATTCCGATAAGAGCGCGTCCTGCTTTTCAATAAATCCTTCTATTTTGAGTGTGTTGGCCAGCGTGTTTATCCAACCGGCTTCGTTGAAGCCGGTGGCCGTGTCTTTGTTTTCCCAGCGCGGTCCCAGGATAGTGTAGTAATGGAGCGAAATTGCATCCATTCGGGACCGCATGTTCCGTATCAGCGCCTCAGTAAAAACGGTCTGATCGTCATGGTCGCCGGAAGCCAGCAATTCCGGCATGGAGCCGGGCCGCGTCTTCATAAAGGCGGCATACTGATTATAGAGATCCGCATAGTATTCCGGCCGCATGTTTCCGCCGCAACCCCAGGTTTCGTTTCCCATGGCATAAATGGACACCTTCCACGGCTTGTCGCGGCCGTTGGCCCTGCGCTCCCGCACGAGCATGGTGTCCTGTTCTCCGGTCATGTATTCCAGCCACTGGGCCGCTTCCTGCGGCGATCCGGTTCCGACATTCGCATTGACATAGGCGTCCGCGCCGATCATGTCGAGAAAGTCGAAAAATTCGTGCGTGCCGAATGCGTTGTTTTCGGGCACGCCTCCCCAGTTCGTGTTGAGGCGAACCGGCCTTTTGTCCCGGGGGCCGATTCCGTCTCTCCAGTGGTATTCGTCTGCAAAGCAGCCGCCCGGCCAACGAACCATCGGGACTTTCAGTTCCTTAAGCGCCGCAATCACATCGTTCCGGAGCCCCCGGGTGTTGGGTATCGGCGAGTCTTCGCCGACATAAATGCCGCCGTAGATGCCGCAGCCAAAGTGTTCCGCAACCTGTCCGTAACGGTGTTT
>CAZLHW010000026.1:3874-10709 GCA_964559085.1 uncultured Acidobacteriota bacterium
AGGGATATCTTCCGCTATCAGGAAAAACCCCGACAATGCCGCAATCAGCAAGACCGCCATAAAGCCCGATTTCCGGTTTTTCATTACTCCTGCCTCCGATTTTTGCATGCAGGTTGAAAGACTTCTTAATGCTGCGCTCCTTTGTCTAAACCGCCGTCATTGAACAATCCGGTTTCTCGGACACGTTATTAGCCTCCTGCGGGGAGAGGGGCGCTTCCTGCGGTTCCACAAGATTGCCTCACAATCAGGGTTGGTTGCGCAAGGATGTCGCGTGGCGGAAAATCCGGATTTTCTATGCGTTCCAGCATGGCCTGCATGGCGATGGTGCCGATGTCCACGCACGGCTGATGAATTGTGGTTAAAGAGGGGCGCAGCAACTCGGCGTAACGCACGTCGTCAAATCCGGCTACCCGAATTTTCTGCGGAACCGGAATACCCAGCGCGTCCAGGGTCCGCATCAGATTCGCGGCTGTCAGGTCATTGGCGCAGATAATCGCGGTGGCACCATCTTCCACAATCCTCCGGACAAACACCTCCTCCGCGGGGTCCCCGCTGTGTACCCACTGAGGGTCCGGCGCAACGCCGCTGCTCAGCAGCGCCTCGCGGTATCCGGCGATACGCAGCGTCACCGTGGGAGCGGAACCCGGGCGCGCGAGAAAGTCAATCCGCCTGTGCCCGTGCTTGAGGAAATGGTTTGCTATCAGAAAGCCGGCGCGGCGATTGTCGATGCCGACCAAATCAAACCGACTGCGCTGCGGAAAAGCCACGATGTCGCGATCCAGCAGGACTATGGGAATTTCCGCGGCCTCCAGCGCGGCAATGACCGATTGGTTGATCTGATCCCTGTCTTCCGTCAGCTCCAACGGTGCGAAAAAAACTCCCGCAACCATCTGGCGGATATAACTGGTGCAAACCTGCTCTATTGAGCCTGCGTCCGCTTCGCTGCGTTTATCGCCGAAATCGCCCCAAAGCAGCGTGTGATGCTGTCTCTGAGCCAGTCGGGCCAACTGCCCACAGATGGGTTCAAAGATTTCCGTGCTGCCGAGCCCCGGGATTAAAAGTCCAAAACGCCACGATTCGATCGCCTTCTGGGTTTTGCGCACATAGGTTCCGGAACCGACTTTGCGTTCCACCAAGCCCAGATTCTGAAGATCGCGCAATGCCCGGGCGACTGTAGGGCGCGATGCGGAAAATTGCCGGACCAATTCCGCTTCCGATGGAAGGCGATCTCCGTCCTTTAACTTTCCCGATTCAATCTCCGCCAGAACATGCTCAAATACTCGACGATGTTTGGTTTGACGCGATACAGGCCTTTCCTGTTCTTCCGGTGCTTTCATTCGGCGCTCGTTCACAGATACCCCCTATTCCAGCTGATATTACAAATTGACGCAAAAAAATGTCAATACAACTTTTCCCCGGAGGGCGCTCGCCGGGATTTATGAGTGCTTGAAATCAGTGGTCTATAGAAATAAATGCATTTCAAGGACATCGCACCTATTGGGTTCCATGCGGATATTGGCTTGCCGCCAATTCCTGGCAAAATCAAAATAAATACTCCGGTCTTTGAGTTTACATTAATCTATCATTTCTAGCTAAAATGATCCGTCATTATTTATGCGTTTTATTTTATCCGGCAATGGCGGGTAGGAGCGACCGAGGCGATTGCGGGCGGCAGGTTTGACGAGCGGCTATGAATCCTCTGCTTTTTGTGGGAATAGGAGAAGTGCTTTTCGATGTCTTTGAGGACGGGACCGAAACCCTGGGCGGGGCGCCCCTGAACTTTGCGGTTCATGCGCATCAGCTGGCCAGTCAGCTTGAAATCGGATCCGGTGTTATCGCGAGTTGCATCAACTCGGATTCGAGGGGATATAAAATCATTGATGCTCTCCATCGGCTTCGGATGTCCACCCGATATATCGGCAAAGATTCGAAGCATCCGACCGGGGTGGTTTCCGTTTTCATGAAGAACGGCGAACCTGGATATCAGATAGAAGCCGGGGCCGCATGGGATTATATCGCAGACAAACCTGTGCTCAGGGAACTGGCGGGACAATGCACTGCAGTCTGTTTTGGAAGCCTGGCGCAGCGATCCGCGGTATCCTGTAACACGATCCGCAACTTTCTGCAGAATGCGCCGCAGGCAATACGCCTGTATGATGTCAACCTCAGGCGGAACACGTTGACGGGTGAGGCCGGATATTCCGAGGAAATTGTTGCCTATAGCTGTCGGGCGGCAACCATCATCAAGGCAAATCAGCTGGAAATGTTCGAAATTCTCGACTTACTGGGACTATCCTGCCCTTACGATGTTTCGCTCCAGGGAATACGCAGGGGGATGGAACGGCTCCTTGCGCGCTTCCCGGTGGAGGCCGTCGTGATTACGCGGGGAGCGGAGGGCACGATCGTGTTGACGCGAAATGGAGCGTTTGACGTGAGCAAGCCTGTCCGTATGGAGAATGCTGTGCATCCTGTGGGTGCCGGTGACGCGTGTGCGGCAGGGATTCTGTTCGGGATGGCGCTTGGGTGGGATATTCGCCGGACGATGGAGCTGGCGAACCGGATGGGAGCGGACGTCGCCTCTCATGCTTCCGCGACTCCGCCGTTGTCCAATGCCACGATCCATTTTGCCCGCGCCGGTCTGCAGGCCTCCGGATCTTCGCGCCCATGAGTTTATTATCCGAAAACCTCGAAGAATCAAGGGCGCGGAGTTCCGAAAGCCGCCGGGAGCGCTACTGTGCCTTTCTGGCCTCGGCGATAAGGTCCAGGAGGCCATTGACGATCGCGCTTTCCGCATATCCCGGCTTGCATCGCGAGGAAAGGACTTCAAAAGTCTGGTAGCCGAATGCGGCGTCATTGGGAACATACCCGGAATTGCCGATTCCATTCGCCATCGATACAAAGAGGGATCTTCCGATGGGAGATTCCTTCTTGAATCTCTGTGCAATCAGATTGAAGACTTCCGCATTGCAGCCGCCGATGGCAATGTCGTCGATCATCAGCAGACTCAATCGAAGTTGGACGTCGGGGCCGTCCGTGTAGGCAGCCTCCACCCCCGCACGGCCCTGTCCTACCCTGTTGCGGCCGGGGAATCGGATCATCCTCTGGGCCGCGTAAATTCTGCCGCCGGCCGCCATGCGGGTTGCCGACATCTCGCGCATGACGCGTTTGACTTCTTCCCCCAGCATCTGGCCCATCGAGAGTATCATCTGTTTCTGCTGGTCCAGCAGCTTCTTTACGACGGGATCCTGTTTGTTGAGCCCCTGTCCTCCGGGAGGCATAGCGTTGCTGATGTCCTCTCCGCGTTTTGCATACTCTTTGATGCGGATGTCTCGCAGATCGAAGGTCTGTTGGAAATACAGGGGATTTTGATCGCCCTGAGCTCCCGGGGAGAAAAGCGCCACAATCCGTTCGTCGAAAGAATCCTCGATATATCGCGAGGTTGCGCCGGGGAAATCGCCGCTGAGCAGGTCCGTGTTGCCTGTGACCACAGCGTGGCAGGCGTAGTTGTAATATACCGCGATCGGTTCTCCGCCGATTGTCTCAAACTTAATCACTGCCACGGTCTTATCGGACGGCCCCTCGTAGTTGGGGCCTTCCCACCATTTGTTGGTCTTGCGATCGATGATATTGCGGTTGACGTTGATGTAGGAAACGCCCGTCCCGTAGCCGATGCGCGCCGGTTGCAGATTTTCCACGGCGGCCTTGACGGCCGAAAATATCTGCTCGGCGCTCCCACCCATCGCGCTGTGGGTGTGCGTCGGATTCAGGATCAGGTTCCGGGCTGGGATTGCCAGCTCTTTTTCGATTCTCTGCGACACCGTTTGCCACAGCTGCTCGCTGATCATGCCCACATCGACGGAAACCAGGGCCGCGCGGGCGGCCCCATTGTCGATCACGATCGCCCTGGCATATATGCGGTCGAGAATCCCCTCGTAGTTTTTCGGCAACGGCGTGGGTGTTATGTCGACTTTGGACGCGCCGACTTTGAACATAGTATCCGCCGGGCGTGCCGGCGCCCCCATGAGCAATAGGCCAATAACGACTGCCAATCCAATGAGCGAAGATTTTCTCATTTCCAACTCCTTTTGACTGCGGCCTGCGGATTCATGGCCGGCCGGCGACCGCCGACTGAATTGCGGCGGCAACTATCGGCGCCATGACCTTGTAGCCTTCGGCATTGGGATGGATGCCGTCTTCCGAATAAGCTTCCTTAAGCCATCCGTCTTTATCCACCAGTGCGCTGAAGTAATCGACATAAACTGCTTTCACGCGCGCGGCATAGCTTTTCATCCAGGCATTCAGTTTCAAAATGTCGCCGGGCGGATGCGTGTCGCTTACTTTTCTCAGGATGAAAGTGCCGCCGTCCGGCGTTCTGAGAACGGGCTCCCGGCCTCCCTGCGCGCGCTTCAGCTTGAGATAGCCATAATCGCTGACGGGGAGAACCGAGCAGAGAATGACCTGGATGCCGTGGTATTGTGCCAGGGCTGTCATGGCCATAAGGTTCTGCTGGACCATTTCGGCGGTTGAAGGTCCGGTGTTTTGCGAGATGTCATTGATGCCGGCCAGGATTACAACGGCGGCAGGTTTCAGATCGATCACATCCGGATACATGCGAACCAGCATCTGGGACGTTGTCTGGCCGCTGATGCCGCGGTTGACATACGGCTTGCCGGGAAAGTACTCGGCAAGTTTCCAGAAATCCGTGATGGAGTCTCCCAGGAACAGCACGCGCATTGGATCGATCGGCTGCTTTTTCAGATTCTGGTTTTCCGCATGGTATCGACCGAGCTGATTCCAGTCGAGCAGCTGATCGGCGAGACTCCTGGCCGTCATGGCCAGGCAGCAGTTCGACTGGGGCGGGTTAAACTGCTCTACAAGCTGGCATTGTGCCGGGACGCTGATCAGCATCCCGAAAAGCAGAAGTGTTGCAGGCTTCCATTGCATCTCCTGAATCCTTTCTTTCATGAGAATCCGCGCCGCTTCGCGGCTAAGACATCCGGTATTCGCTTGAATCCAGCTTTTCCAGGCGCTCGCGAGCCGGGCTGTACATCCAATTCAGCAGCAATCCCGCAAATAGCAGTGCGGCGAATAGCGTCGCGAGCACGAAACCGAATTTGGGGTGCCCGAACAGATCGCTCGCCGCTCCCATGGCCAGCGGACCGAGGGCCGCCGCCGTACAGGTGAAGAACAATATTACACCGGCGACGGCGCCGTGCTCCGTCTTCGGAAAGCAGCTGATGCCCTTGGAATTGAGCGTCGGGTAGATCATCGACATGAAAAGCCCGGACAACGGAAGCAGCCAGATCGCATAGGCTAATCCGCCCGCCACGGCGCCTGCGAAACAGAGAAGAATCGCGAGGCTGAAAAGAGCCATGACGGCCGCCCAGTTGAAGCGCGCCAGAACCCAGGCCCCGAGAAAGCGGCCGACCGCGCGCAGGGCGAAGAAAACAGATGTCGCATACGCTGCTAGAAATGGGAACGGGCCCGAATAGCCTTCCAGAAGCGTCGGCATCCAGACGTAAACCGCGCACTCCGCCGCCACATAAAGGAAAATGCCCAGCGAAAACCCGAGCGCGTACGGATTCTTCATCATGTTCAGGGTACGTTTGAAATCGATCGGTTCGTCCAAACTCTTCACGGTCTTCGGGTATTTTACAAGCAGCGATGTTGCGATCAGCAGCATGCAGATGGTTCCCGCGATCACGTAAAGCCATTTCCAGGAGAATCCGGATTCGAGAAGTTTCGCCACGATGGCAGGGCCGGCTATGGCTCCAACAGCGAAAAAGCCTTCCACCGTGTTCATGGTGGCGGTATGTTCCGACGTGGAATTTGATATGTCGCCGACCAGGGCCAGAGCGCCGGTCTTGAAGATTCCGATGGCGGCGCCGGAGATGACCAGAAGCAGCAGGAAAAACAAAAAGCTGTTTCCCGCCGCAAACAGGTACGAGTTCAGTGCGAAGAGAACGAGTCCCAGTATTATGGTTTTCTTCCGGCCTATTTTGTCTGCCAGATAGCCCAGGAGGATTGCGGCCAATGCGATCGCAATCATGGGCGCGTAATGAAAGGCCCCGGCCGCCGTCATGCTCAAATGGAATTCCTTGATGACCTCGGGAATGATCGTGCCGACGGAATCCGTGGTCATGGCAAACATCAAAAACATCAGGTAGGTGAGCCACCGGATTGCCGCAAGATTATGTTTTGGAGCCGCGGATGAACGCATAAAGCCCATCTCCCATGTTGAGACTCACATCGAAATCTCTTCGGACAGTCCTGTGCCGGAAATGGAGGCGCTCGGCACAGACAAGTCCGCATGAAGCGCTATCCAGTGCTCCCCTCGACTCCACCGAAGGTCTATTCTGCTCTCTGCAGGAGTGTCCACGATGAATTCTCCCGCGAATGCCGGGTGCGTATTCCGTATGTGTATCAGATCCATCTGTTTTTGCACCAGCGGAAGTCCGAGTGCGCTATCGATTTCGGCCGCTGTAAAATAGTGCCGGTTGATGTCTCGTCCCACTCCCGTGCGGGCCAGCAGGTCCATGTCGTTGCGGCCGCCCAGAAGGCCGACGTAATAAACCTGCGGAATCCCGGGTGCAAAGAACTGAAGCGCCCGGGCAATCAGATAGTCCGATTCGCGGCCTCCCAGAGCGTCCAGGAAGGTGCAGTTCACCTGGTAAAGGTCCAGATTGTTGGCGGCGGCTCCGGTGGCTTTCCTGCTCTGTCCGCCGCTTCGTTGATGAATAGTTTCGACAAGGCGGTCGATTGCGGCCGGTTCCAGAAGACCCGGATGGCACCTTCCGTCGGCGGCAGACTCTGCTCCGCCGTCGATCAAGCCGAT
>CAZLHW010000026.1:10719-13592 GCA_964559085.1 uncultured Acidobacteriota bacterium
TGGAAAGCCATCGCGCCAGCGGTCGGAGGTCGCCGGTGAACAATGCGTGATGCGTCAGCGGCGGCAATGCGAAATCGTAAACCCAGTCGACCCGGCGCGCGATCTGGATTTGCTTCAGGTAGTGGCTGTGAATTTCCACAAGGACTTCAATCCCCAACGCACGGGCCTTTCCCGTGAGCTCTGCAATAAAATCGAATGTCTCCGGAATCATGAAACAGCTGGTCCCGGGTTTTTTAATTGCGTAGCCGACCGCGTCAAGCCGAATCATTTTTATACCCGCAGCCTGAAATTGCCGCAGAATGGAGTCCAGATATGCCTCCGACTGCGGGTGGCGGACATCTATATCCACCTGCTCCGGATTGAAAGTGGTCCAGAGTATTTTCTTTTCGCCGGACTTCAGAGTCGCGAGGCTGAACGGCAGCGTGGGGCGCGGGCGATAGATGCCAAGCAGATCCGCTTCGCGCGCGCCTTCCGGGAAAACGCGGTCGAAGCTTAAAAACATCCCGCTATAAGGGGAGGCGCTCCCTTTTTCCGAATAATCAAGGAATTGAGGCGATGCGGAAGAGACATGGTTTACAATCAGATCCGCGACAAGCTCTACAGTGTCGCTTAAGGCGCGGACATCTTCCCAAGTTCCCAACCTGGCGTCCACCTGCGTATGGTCGATTGGATCGAACCCTGCGTCCGCGCCGTCAATAGGAGTAAAGAACGGCAGCAAATGTGCGCCGCCAAACAGCCCGGCCAGCGGCCCCTTCAAGAGGCTGTTCAAGGCGCGGAAGCCTCCACCCGACAGGCGGTCCACATATGTAATGAGTTGAACCTGATTCTTCATGCGCTTCCTTTTTTTCTGATCCTCGCAAGGCCGAAAGGAGTGCGTTGCGTTCCCGGCAAAATGCCACAGCTCGGCGCCAAAGCAACGTCATCAATTTTCCTGCCAATCAATAACAGCATATTTTGATAAATGTCAATGCTTTTTTAGGTATAGGTATAGGCAATTCCGTCGCGCCAATTTTTTCTTTGAGAGCTGTTTCTCAAGAATATTTGCATTTTTTAAGAAAAAAACGCGGTAGAGAATGTTTGGCGGCAAAATGATAAGACATATAACGCAAATATGTAATATAAAAATATTGACATAAATCGGCATTATGAAATAGCATGACGCCTAACATTGCTCTCTTTTAATGGATGAATGGGCTACAACCTGAATGATGAAGCGCAAGTCGTTGCTCAACCGCCGTGCGCTTCAGGATAAGGAGGAAGTACAGATGCTCCACACTATCCAACGCTATATCCGGATTTTCTGCGTTGCCGGAATTCTCTGTTCGGCAACTCCGATGTTTGCGCAAATCGATCGGGGAACCATCGAGGGTTTGGTGAAGGATCCCTCGGGCGCTGTAATTCCGGGCGCAAGTGTAAAGATTATTCAGACCGCGACCAACAGCACCTACGAGCTGGTTACAAACGGCGAGGGCTTGTATATCGCGCCGAATCTGCCTGCGGCCACGTACAAGGTTGTGATTCAAGCGGAGGGCTTTTCCACATTTTCCAGGGAACCGGTCGAGGTTCGAGCTCATGTGAAGGTCCGGGTTGATGCAGTGCTCCAGATTGGAGCTATGACGCAGATATCGACAGTAACCGCGGAGGCGCCGCTGCTGGATATTTCGGCAACCAGCAACTCCACCGGGCTTCAATCGGAGGCGGTCGAAAAACTTCCCCTGATTGTTTCCGTATATCAACGCTCCATCACCGATCTGTTGCAGAATCTGCCGGGCTTTACATCGGGCGATTCTTTCGTCCCCCGTGCCAGCGGCGGTGCGGCCGGCGACACCGAAGTTTTTCTCGACGGGGGGCCTGCCAGCGAATGGGGGATCGCCAGGGGGGGATTTTCGGAGATATCGCCTCTTATAGAACAAGTCGGCGAATTCAGCGTTGTGGCAAATGGGTTTAATGCCGAATACGGGGGGTTCGGCAACTGGTTCACCAATGTCACCATCAAGTCCGGAACCAACCGTCTTCATGGAAGCGTCTTCAATCACCTCGGAAACAGCGCTCTGAATGACAAGCAATTTATCGCGAATGAGGTCCCGCCTTTTCGTCAGAACGAGGGCGGATTTACGCTCGGCGGTCCCGTGGTCCTTCCCGGAATTTATAATGGAAAGGACAGAACCTTCTTCTTTGGCAGCCTGGGTCTTTTTTATTCGCGGATGGGGGCCGGCGGAGACCTGGTCACCATTCCATCGCTCAAGGAAAGAGCCGGGGACTTCAGCGAGCTGGGAGTGACGATTTATGATCCGGCAACCACGCGCATCGGCGCCGACGGATCCATCATCCGGGATCCGTTTCCAAACAACATCATTCCGGAAGAGCGCATCAGCGACGCCGCTAAAAAGATTATCGCGTATCTTCCGCAGCCGGACATGCCCGGAGTCACAAATAACTATCTGTCGCGGGCGAATTCCAAATGGCCCTATCTCAATGCCTATACGCCCTTGATCAAGGTGGATCACAATCTCACGAACAAGCAGAAAATGTCGGTGATGTATTCCAAGCGCATCAATCATCGTATTATCTGGGAAGGCGGCATGATTCCCCAGCCTGTTTGGGGCGAAGAGCAGAAAAATCCGATTGATCATGTAACCGACCAGTTGGCCAACAGCTGGAAGGTCCGCTTGAATCATGATTACATTCTAACCAACGCGTTGGTGAACCACTTTACGTTCTCTGCAGACAATTATCTGAATCGGGGGGCGAATAAGACTGCGGGGCAGGGCTGGAATCAGATACTGGGGATCCAGGGCATTCCGGCAGATGACGGTTCGTTTCCGGCCATAAGCTTTTCGGGCGGGACGGGCGCTCCCATCGGCCTTGGACGA
>CAZLHW010000026.1:13602-16829 GCA_964559085.1 uncultured Acidobacteriota bacterium
CTGGCTGGAGCATCGCTTCGGCTTCAACGAAAATCTTACTTGGATCCGCGGCAAACACACCATGAAGTTCGGCTTTTCCATCCAGCTCAATAATGAAGATAGGCGCTTTGGAGGCCAGGCCGGATCCTTCACATTTTCAAACTCCTCGACCGCCACGACGGCGGATTCGAATGCCGGGAGCGCATTCGCTTCATTCCTGCTGGGTGCCGTTCATCAGGCGAGCGCCTACGTCGGCCTTGCAACCCAGCTTCGCTTCCGGCAATATGCCGTTTTCGCCCAGGATGAATGGCGCGCCACACGAAACCTGACCATTTCCTATGGTCTGCGCTGGGATTACAGCCCCCCCATGTACGAAGTAAATGATTACATGACGAGTTTTCAACCCGATATTCCCAACCCGGGCGCGGGCGGATTGCCGGGCGCTCTGGCCTATGCAGGAAAGGGAGCCGGAAAAATCGGCGGGCAGTTCCAGGATCCCTGGCGCAAGGGATTCGGGCCACGCCTCGGGATCGCGTACCAGCTCAATCCCAAAACCATCATCCGCGCTTCTTCCGGCGTTGTCTTTTCCAACAGCGGAAATGTGCAGCCGTTCCTGACCACGGGTGCGCTTGGATACAGCGGCACTCCCACGTTCAACTCTGCAGACGGGTACACTCCGGTCTTCTACTGGAATCAGGAACCCTTCCCTCAGAGCTTCAAGAAGCCGCCGCTCATCGATCCCACATTTCTCAACGGACAGGCGATCAGTTACATCCCGCGCGACGCCGCCAGGCTGCCTCAGACTGTGAACTGGAGCCTGGTTATTCAGCGCGAGCTGCTGCCCAATTTTGCTCTGGAGTTGAGCTATCTGGGAAGCCGATCCACGCACCTCACGGTGGGCAGCGGCGCCTCACAGTTCAATTATGTGCCCAAGGAAAGGCTGAGCCTTGGTTTCCTGCTTCTGCAGCCCATCAATTCGCCCTGGGCGGCGGCAGCGGGATTCACGGAGCCCTTCCCCGGATTTGCCGGCCAACAGGGCGCTAATACGGTGGCTCAGGCACTCAAGCCCTATCCGCAGTATACGTTTGTGCAGAGCGATGTTGCCCTGAGGCCTGTCGGCAAAGCGAGCTATCATTCGTTCCAGCTCAAGGCGACGAAGCGTTTCTCGCAGGGCTTGTCCGGCCTGTTCTTTTTTACATGGGCAAAAAGCCTCACCAATGCCTCCGGCGGCAGCACCACGTATGCGAATTTCGCCGAGGGCTCGCGGCAGTATCCCGGTGAGAATCCCACGTCCATAGATCCCGGCGTGCCGGCGGCGATTTTCGGATTGAATTTCTCGTATGACCTGCCTTTCGGGAAGGGCAAGCATTTTCTCCGATCGTCCTCAAGGCTTGTGGACGGCGTGCTTGGAGGATGGACGCTCACAGGTTTCATGCGCTATACATCGGGTTCCGCGCTGCAGATCTGGGCGATTAACCCCTTTGCTTCCATTCTCGGATATTCCTCCTTCATCCCGATGGTGCAAGCCAACTATACAGGCGCTCCTGTCTATAAGAAAAAGGATTTCAGCAGCTGGGATCCCTATTCAGACGTTTACCTGAATCCGGAGGCATTTGTAAGCCCCGGCCTGTTTGCGCTCGGCAATACGGCCCGGTATCTGGACTGGGTTCGGGGGCCATGGATGAAATCCGAATCGCTTTCGCTTCTGAAAGCCGTCGCTATCAACGAGCGCGTCCAATTCCGCCTTGGCGCGGACTTTATCAATCCCTTCAACATCGTCCGATGGGGCAACCCCTCGACGATGGTTGGAGTCCCCACTTTTGGACAGATCACAACCACACAAGGATCTCGAAAGATACAGATCAATATGGGCATCGATTTCTAGACGCGTCTGAAGGGCCGGGAATCGGCCCTTCGCGCTTTTCTTGAAGCTCTTTGCGTCTTGGAGGTTTCCTCCTCCCGACCGCCGAGACGCAAAGAGCGCAAAAAACGGCGTGGCGGATGGAAGGGTTATAGACATGAAATTCAGATTTGCGTCGGCATTTTCAATGGTTCTGTTTTTATTGCAGCTGAATGCTCAAACGAAATCCGCTCCAGCGGAAGCGCCGCCGGGCTTGTTTGCTCAGGCGCCGCAATCTCCCGAGGTGCACCCGGACCGGACAGTGACATTCCGCTTTCGTGCTCCTCAGGCAAAGGCCGTTGAACTTGTCGGCGAAGTCCTGCAGGGAAAATCCTCCCAACCCATGACGAAAGACAGTGAGGGCATTTGGAGCGTGACGATCGGGCCGTTGCCGCCGGAAATCTGGATCTATAATTTCCGCGTCGAGGGCGTCGATTTGCCGGATCCCTCCAATATCAGTCTCATGCCCCGAGCGGCAGGGCTTGCCGCCGTCTCCAGTTTTGTCGAAGTGCCCGGAGACGCCCCGGCGTTTTATGATGCGCGCCCGGTGCCGCATGGACAGGTTCGCATGATTCTCTACGAATCCAAGGCGATGGGTGTGCACCGTTACGTCTGGGTCTACACGCCGCCGGACTATGATAAGTCAAACGCGAAATATCCCGTCTTCTATCTGCTGCACGGCAACGGCGAAACTCAGTCGGGCTGGGTAATGAACGGGCGGGCCAATATCATTCTCGACAACCTTATTGCGGACGGCAAAGCAGTGCCGATGATTGTGGTGATGCCGCACGGGCATGCAGCACAGAGTGCTTCCGTCGGTCCATTCAAGGCCGTCCGGCAGCCGGGCCCGCAGAACTTTCTCAACTTCACCGCATTCACGAAAGATCTTCTGGAGCAGATCCTTCCCACAATTGAGAGCAGCTTCCGCGTATACAGGGATGCAGAGCACCGGGCCATAGGCGGCCTGTCGATGGGCGCAATGCAGAGCGTCCAGATCGGCCTTGCCCATCCGGAGCTGTTTCGCTATGTCCTAGCCTACAGCGGGGGCTTCGGCGGCATCGGACCCGCAGCGCCGGGGGAAATCGAGGAGCAGTCGCCGTGGAAGGCACTGCTGGCCAATCCGGAAAAGCCACGAAAAAACCTCCGCCTTTTAGTTCTGGGCTCCGGGCGGCAGGAGACTTCTATGCTGGTTTCTGGGAAAAGGCTGGTGACGCTGTTCCAAGAAAAGGGAATCCCCGCAATTTGGGCGGATTTTCCCGGCGGCCATGTTTTCAGCGTCTGGCGCAATCACCTGAATTACACGGTGCCGATGCTTTTCCGTTACTCCGGCGGCTCGCTTGAATGGAAT
>CAZLHW010000027.1:0-1799 GCA_964559085.1 uncultured Acidobacteriota bacterium
ATCAGAGGGAAAGATCCCCTTTGATCCTTTTTCCCTCCGATCCTTTGTCGCTCCTTGTGCGGCTCCACACTCTCCGCAACCCTGTCTTGGAAGCCTCCGTGGGACGGGTGTATCACATATGAAACCTCGGGCCCGACGGGAAACCCTCGAAATTGCAATTGAGCTCTTCCCATTAACAATTCAGCAGATTTGACATATAGGAAAGATGAATATCTCTTTCGTAAATTGACGGCGAGCCGAATATTTCCAAAGTCCGACTTTCTCCTTGACTTATGGTACCAGCTGTTAGAGTGTAGACCTCGTTGTCTTGGACGTTTTATGGAGTAGTAGCCGCAGCAAAGCTGCGTGTCAGCAGGTCGCGGTTGCGCCGACACGGGATCGGGCTTCTGCACTGCCTACAGCTGAGGTAGTTTGGCGGTTAAGGTTGCAGACCATTGGAAGAATCTGGAAAAAACGACAAAGATGAAGGACCGAGTTCCTGTCTTAGTCAGTAAGCCAAGTTACCAGGCGCGCCGTGCGGCTCGCATCTGTTTGCTCATTCCAGCGTTCTATCTCTAGCGGTGGTCGCGGTATCCCGAAGGGGTGTCGTCATATGCCTGTCGGGGGCGGCCGAATCCGCTTCGATATTTCCTGGCAAAGGCTGCAGAATGGAGTCGACGATGCGGAAAGGAGTTTATAATGATTGTTGGAGTCATAGGATCGGGATCTATCGGACCCGACCTGGCATACGGTTTCCTCTCTGCCCTAGCGGCGGGCGAGGGGGGCAAAGTATACCTCCTGGACATTAAGAAGGAGGCACTGGACGCAGGGGTTGCACGAATCGAAGGGTATATTGGAAAAGCATTAGCGCGTGGTCGCATGAGTCAGAAGGTTGCGGACGCCACCCGCGCGGCCCTCATCCCCACCATGGAAATCAAGGATCTTGCCGATTGTGATTACGTCCTTGAAGCCGCCACCGAAGAAGTCAAAATCAAGAAAGTCATTCTGAAAAACCTTGAGGATGTTGTTCGTCCGGACTGCCTTATCGGATTCGCCACATCGGGAATCCCGAGGGCCTGGATTGCATCGGAAGCGAAGCATAAAGAGCGCTGCTTTGTGAATCATCCGTTTTACCCGGCATGGCGCGCCACACCGATCGAAGTGGTTCTTTCCGGGGATGCGGCTTACGGCCGTCGCATGCTGGACACGTTAAAAAAACTGGGCAAAGTGCCGATTATCACCGCGGATGTCCCTTGTTTTGCAGCAGACGATATCTTCAGCAATTACATTGTTGAAGCTGTTCGCATTGTGGAGGAAGGGATTGCAACGCCGGCCCAGGTCGACAAGGTCGTCAATGATGCCATCGGCGGCGGCGGTCCATTCAATGTTATGGATGGAACCCGCGGCAATCTTCTGGTGAAGCATCTGCAGGAACTGATGGTGGAGGCGTCCGTGGGGACGGCATGGTTTGCTCCGCCGGCCTTGTTGGCCAAGCAGGGAAATACTCCCTGGCGCAACCCGAAAGCAAACGAAGACACAAAGACGAGCGAGGAGCAAAAAAAGGTGATCATGGACCGCATCCTGGCGGTGCTGTTGGCTCGCTCTTTCGCCGTGGCTGAAAATGGCGTTTGCGATTGTTCGGATCTCAACTGGTTGATTCGCATGTCTCTGGGATTTACCGAAGGGATGCTCGACCTGGGACACAGGCTGGGCGCCGATCGGGTTGCCGAGATTTGCTTGAACTACCAGAAGGCCCATCCGGATTTCCCGGTCCCGAAATGCATTGTCGAAAAAAAGCTGCTCGCCTACTTGCGGGATGT
>CAZLHW010000027.1:1809-16808 GCA_964559085.1 uncultured Acidobacteriota bacterium
AGACCTGAAGTCAAGAATGCGCTTTGTGCAAAGGCTGTTCAGGAGCTCAAGGCGGCTTTTGAAGAGCTGGATGCGGACGCTACGGTTAAGGGCATTATTTTTACCGGCTATGAGGGCGCTCTCTCGGGAGCGGATGTCAATGAGCTTGCCGCTCTGAGCACGCGCGAGGAAGCCGAAGGCATCTGTTACAAGGCCCACCCGGTGCAAAAACTCATCGCCAACATGAAGAAACCGGTGGTTGCTGCGGTTAACGGACCGGTTATGGGAGGCGGCGCGGAATTTTGCATGGTCTGCCATGCCCGCGTGGTCGGCCCCAACCTGCTCTTCGGGCAGCCGGAAGTCAATCTTGGGGTAGTTCCGGGATACGGCGCAACCCAGCGGCTGCCGCGCATCGTCGGTGTGGAAAAGGCGCTGGAATTGCTGAGAACCGCCAAATCCATCGGTGCGGAGGAAGCCTGCAAAATTGGTTGGGCGACCGGCAAGCCTGAGACCGATTATATCGGCGCGGCGAAAAATCTGATCCGGGAGCATATTGCCGGCAAAGTCAAGCTGGCACCGGTGAATCCTGCCCCGGTTGCGGTTCCGGATCCGATTCCGAATGTGGATATTGGGCACCGTTCCCTGTTAATCGATGCGATCCTGGTGAATGCCGTGAAGAAGGGGCTGCAGCTCCCGCTTGACGAGGGACTCGTTGTTGAAGCGAAAGCCTTTGCGGATGCCAAGGAAACGATTGATGCGGATATCGGTATGAAAAACTTCATGACAAACGGCCCGCGTACGCCGGCGGCCTTCATGCACGAGTAGGAGGGAGAAAGAGATTATGGCGAAAGATAAATCCATCGTCATTCTCGACGGCGGCCGCAGGCTGCCGCGAGCGGATATTTTACACAACAACAAAGCGCCGGGTCTTTTTGCACGGTTTACGACCACTCAGCTCGGAGGCATGGCGGTTAAGGCGACGCTGGCAAATACCAAAATCGATCCGAAACTGATCGGGCATGTCGTCATGGGTATGGCCGCGCACAGCCATCGGGACTCGATTTATGGCGCGCAGGGAGCGCGATGGCGCGCCGGTCTGGATAATGATGTTCACGAGCTGACCGTTGCCCGCATCTGCGGCAGCGGCGCGGAAGCCATTTCCGTGGCATCCGAAATGGCGCTTGCGGGTTTGCGGCATGATAAAGCCCGTCCGTTTTATGTTGTGGGCGGCGCGGAAAGCATGCAGTATCCGTTTTGCCTCTACAACTATCGCGGGAAGAAAATCGGAAACACCGTGCAGAAATACGGTCCCGTCGACTTCAGGGCTCTGGATTCCAGCGCGGCGCTGCAGGATGCGCTCCTGATGTGTCTCTACGATCCGAGCGCCAAACTTGCAATGGCCAATACCGCTGAAAGGCTGGGGAGGCAATTCGGCATTACGCGGGAGCAATGCGATCAATTCGGTTACCGCTCTCATGTGAATGCCAAAGCCGCGCGCGATGCCGGACATTTTGACGAAGAGATTGTTCCGGTTGTGGTCGAGCAGGGCGGATCCTTGCCTGCCATCACGGTGAAATACGATACACACATCCTGGAAAATGTGTCTTTGGAAACAATGTCCAAACTGCCGCCGGCGTTTGAAGCGAATGGAGTCATCACGGCGGGTAACGCAAGCGCGGTGGTGGACAGCGCCGCTGCCATGGTCATCGGTCTGGAAAGCGATGCGGAACGCTACGGCTGCAAGCCCCTGGCGCGCATCGTCGGTTACGGAGTCGCCGGTGTGGATCCGCGCATCATGGGATTCGGGCCGGTTCCGGCAACGCAGAAGGCGCTGGCAAACGCCGGAATTAAAGGCGAGCAGATTGATATTGTGGAGCTCAACGAGGCTTTTGCTCCTCAGGCGCTGGCCTGTATGATTGAGTTCGAAAAGATGGGGATTGATCCCGAGAAAGTGAACCCAATGGGGAATGCAATCGCGCTCGGACATCCTTTGGGCGCCACCGGGGCGATTCTGACCCTTACCTGCGCGTATGCATTGCGGCGCCGGGCCCTGAAGTATGGGTTGATCACTATGTGCATCGGGGGAGGGCAAGGCATCGCTCTGATCATCGAATCGATCCGATAAGCGTGTGCAAACATGCCACGGATTCCTCGGATTCCACAGAGAAGCAATTTCTAAAATCTGGGAAACCGGTGGAACCCGTGGCATGCTTTTAAGGCAGGTATCATCATCAGTTAGTAAACTGCGGGTGAGTGCGGGGCGTTTCCTGGTTTGTTGCTGTTGTGATCGCCGTTGTTGCGGATTAGGAATTTCATCCCCCAGTGTCCTGTAAAATGCCCGCATCTTATCCGGTATGAGCTTCGCTGTTCGCTGTGAGCGCGGTCCGGAGCTCATTGAGAATCAATTAAAGGAGGGAAGATGATAAGTAAGAATGATCTGGCAAAGATCGTTGGCAAAGAAAACGTGAGCGACGATCAGTCCGTTCTGCTCAAATACTCCAGCGACTATAGCCTGGTTCCTCCGGGGAAGGCCGATTTTGTGGTCTGGCCTACGAATTCGGAGCAGGTTAGCGATGTTCTTAAATTGTCGAGCAGCAATAATGTGCCGGTGGTACCGGTATCCTCGCAAGTGCATTTCAACGGCGGCGCCATCCCAAGAGAGGGTGGGATCGTGATGGATCTGTCCAGAATGAACAAGATCCTTGAAATCGATGAAGACTTGAAAAAAGTTCGCATCGAGGCAGGCGTGACTTGGGGCCAGCTGACGGAAGCGCTCTCCAAGCAGGGTTTGCGTCCCTTGATGCCCTTATTGCCGCCGGCAAACCGATCCGTGCTCAGCGATTTTCTCGATAGGGAAGTCCCGACTAATACCGTCTATGACTACGGCGAACCGATGCAGGGATTCGAGGTGGTTTGGCCGAACAGCGAACCCTTCCGTCTCGGTTCTGCGAGTGTGAACGGCTACCCGGAATCGAAATCCCGCGGCGGCAACCCGTCCGGTCCCGGCATCGACTTCTATCGCTTCGTTCAGGGCGCCCAGGGCACCATGGGCGTTGTAACCTGGACCAATCTGAAGGTCATGTTCAAGACAAAGAAGGATAAAGTCTACTTTGTCCCTGTGGATGATCTCTCTTACGCTCAGGAATTTTTGTACAGAATATTGCCGCGCCGGGTCGGGCAGGAGGTCGTGCTGCTCAACCGGACGGACTTGGCGAGCATAATCGCGGAGGACTTCAAAAAGGATTTCGAGCGGTTGCGCGCCACGTTGCCTCCCTGGACTCTCATCATCGTCATAAGCGGCTTGCTGCGTCGGCCCGATGAAAAAATCGCTTACGAGGAGAAGCTGTTAAAGGAAGTGGTCAAAAACGAGTTCCGGAAGCTGACGCTGGATGAAGCGCTTCCCGGATTCCCCGGCCTCGGCGAAAAGATGCTGTCCCTGCTGCGGAATCCGTGGCCTGCAGAGGGCCCCTACTGGAAGAATCGCTGGCAGGGGGCGTCGCAGAGCCTGTTTTTCATTGCGAGGCCGGACAAATCGCAAAAGTACGTCGACATTGTCGAAACCGTTGCTCCGAAGCACGGATACGCGATCGCCGATATCGGAAGCTATATTCAGCCCATCGAACATAACCGCGGATGCCAGATTGAATTCACGTTCTTCTACGACGGCACGAGTGCCGCTGAGAAGGCGCGCATTGCTGCATTGTATAAAGACGCCGCCAAGGCTCTGATGAACGAAGGCGCACTTTTTACGAGGCCTTACGGTGTGCTGGCTCCCATGGTCTACGAACGGGCCGCCGGTTATGTTCAGGCGCTCAAGCGGGTGAAGAAGATTTTCGATCCCAACAATATTATGAATCCGGGCAATTTGTGCTTTTAGGGAGGCGACGATGCCAACGACGAAAGTAAATTTGGACATAACAGATCTGAACAATTTTGCGTATGACATGCGCCATTGCATCAAATGCAAAGGCTGTTACTGGGTCGAGCACACCTATATGCCGGGCATCAAATTCAGTACCCGATGCCCCAGCAACGTGTGGAACGACTTCGACTCCTATGGCGCTTTCGGAAAGATGAGAATCGGCACCGCCCTGGTTGAGAAGAAGCTCGACTGGACGCCCAAGCTGTTGGAAATCATCTATGCGGATCCGCTTTGCGGCGCCTGTGATGTCGGCTGCAAACGGAACCTCGACCTCGAAATCGAGCTTTCCCTGGAAGCCCTGCGCGTGAAGGCAGTCCAGGACGGCGCCGGCCCGATGCCGGCCCATAAGAAAATCGCCGAGAATATCGCGAAAACCCATAACTTGTTCGGAGCCGCGCACGGTGACCGGAAACAATGGGTTACCCCCGATATCAAGGTCGAGCAGAAGGCGGACGTGCTTTATTTCGTTGGATGCACTGCCTCGTATACCAACAAGGAAATCGCTCAGGCAACGGCGAAGATTCTCAATGCGTCCAAAACCCCCTTCATGTTGATGCCCGATGAATGGTGCTGCGGCAATACCCTGCAGTCTGTGGGTATGCTGAATGAAGCCCGCGAACTCGCGAAGCGCAATATCGAAATGGTCAAGGCCTCGGGCGCCAAGACCGTTCTGCTGTCCTGCGCCGAAGGGTACCGGATGTGGAAGGTTGAATATCCGAAACTGCTCAACATTGCGACTGCGGATCTGCCCTTTAAGGTCCTGCATCTGACTGAATTCGCCGACGAAGCCTTGAAAAACGGTTCTCTGAAAATGACGAAGCCCGTCAACATGCGGCTGACCTATCATGATTCCTGCAGCATCAGCCGGCTTGCCGATCCGTGGACGCCCTGGAGCGGAGAGCGCGGATGGATGGGGACTGTGAAGCCGGCTTTGAAAAGACGGCGCGGCACGCAGGGGCTCTATGCCCAGCCGAGAAATGTAATCAACGCCATCCCCGGCGTGAAATTTGTCGAAATGATCCGGACCCGTGAAAACGCATTCTGCTGCGGCGCCGGACGCGGAACTCAAGCAGCTTTCCCAACACTCGCTTCCTCCTCGGCAAAGCATCGGTTGGATGAGGTAAAGGAAGTCGGAGCGGAAGCCCTCGTTTCTGCATGCCCCTGGTGCAAAAACAACTTCTCGCAAGCGGTCAAAGAAGACGGCAATGCGGTGAAGGTGATGGACTTCTCTGAACTGATTCTTGCTTCGTTGGAAGTATAAGGAGGAAGACATGGCCATAGTGAAAGAAGCATATAAGGCGTTGGAGGCGGTTGTCGGAGAGAAATACCTTTCGGATGATCCGGTCATCTGCGAGGGCTATCGCTCCGGGCCGGCGGGTTACGAAAACGGTACGGGATATGAAAGAGTGATGACCAAAATTCCCGGCGCCGTCATCATGCCCAAAACGACGGAAGAAGTTCAGAAAATCGTCAAGATCTGCAATCGCTATACGGTTCCCTATGTTCCATATAGCACCGGGTTCTACGGACCCCGCTCGCATTGCCATGTGGAAAACGAACTCCTTATTGACTTGAAGCGCCTGAACGATTTTGAGTTTGACGAAAAACACTGGTTTGCCGTGGTCGGCAGCGGCGTGATCTATTCCCAGTTCCAGGAGGAGTGCCTGAAGCGCGGCGGTTACGTTGTTATCGGCGGCGGCGGCGCGCAGGCTTCCGTCATCGCCAACCTGATCGGCGACGGATGGAGTCCGCTCAGCCACAGAATAGGCCTGCCGCATCGCCGCATCCTGGGAACCGAGATGGTGCTGCCCGACGGCGAAATCCTCAGGATGGGATCTCTTGCCGTCGGCGACGACTGGTTCTGGGGCGACGGTATCGGTCCCGATCTGCGCGGCTTGTTGCGCGGTTACACGGGTCTGCGCGGATGCCTCGGCATCGTGACGCGCATGGCCGTGAAGGTTCTCCCCTTCCAGCCCGAAAAACTCGAGCCGACGGGAATTTCTCCCAATACCGCCCTGGCTCTGCCGGAAAAGCGCGTGAAATGGATCAACTACATCATGCCCAGCAAGGAAGCCCAGGTGAAGTCGATGTACGAGATCGGCAAAGCCGAAATCGGCGGCGCCGTGACCAAGGTCCCTCTGTTCTGGCGCATGATCGCAAAAGCGGAATGCAAAGAAGAGTTCTGGGATTTGTGGTTGAAGGAAACGCCGGAGACGGTAGCCAACTTCCACATCGTCCGCGTGCTGCTGATCGGATTTACCAATGAAGAGCAGCTCACATACGACGAAAACGTATTGAACGATATCATGACGGAATTGCGCGGTCAGCCGCGGCGCACCAAGCCCAGCGACGAGTCCTGGATCAAGAATGCGGATTCAGCCGGCATGTGGCTGATGTGCGGGTCGTACGTGTCGGTGGATTATGTCATCGAAACTCTCAAGCAGGCAACCGAGCATGGTCCCGTTTACGCGAAGCTGAAGGAGAAATACACGCCTCCGCTGATGCCGGATCATGGCGATCCGGGTTGGTTCCAGAGCTTCGAATTGGGGTACCAAGGCTATTCCGAATTCCTGATCTACTGGGATCAGGATGAGGACGTCACCGGCGTGGATCATTTCTATCTCGAAACCTCGAAGATGAATATCGACCACCGGTTCTATACCGCTTTGATCGGTCCCCATCAGCCCATGTATTTAACCGGGCCGAAGTACGGGCCGAACTACCACGAGTGGATGCTGAAAATTAAGAATGAATTTGATCCGCTGTGGGTTTGCCATCCCCCGGTGCCGTTTGCTCATGATGAGTTCGTGGACCGCGCGCCGTGGATGCATGAACTGAAGACGTGGGAATCGCCGAAGGAATCGCCTTACCCGGAATGGCTGCAGAAGCAGCTGGCGAAGGAGAAGGCCGATTTCCTGAAGCATCACGAGGCTCAAAAGAAGTAGTTTTTCTCACCTGCAACATCCGGGGCTGCGGGAGTCCGTTCCTGCAGCCCCTTTCCGATCCACCCTCCTGTCATGGGGCTAACGCCTGTGCGCAGCAGCGCCGCCCTTTTAACCGTTGAATGATTGAATAGGCGGCGGGCCTTGTTCCTGGAAACTTCCATTTTCCAATTTGTCTCCAATCTTGAGCCGGGCTGGATATTTGTTCTGCCAAAATGGCGCGAATCGCGCGAAGGCGGCACGACGGCTTGACCTTTCCCGCATCAGGCCCTTCAGAGTTTTTCTTTTGGAATTTTTGCCCGGGCGGCGCAAGAGAGGACCTCTCACAGTACGAGCTGCAATTGGCGAAAAAGGATTTCTATGACAAGGCGCACACGATCGATCCGGTGCCGCGTTCAACGATCCGGGACCGATTTCTTTATTTTCCGGTTGAAACGCCCCCTGGCTCAACCAAAGGTTGCATCCTTCGAATTCCCGCGAGCCGGGGAATTCCGCAGGAGGTTCTCCTCAAGTTTTGAAAAAGTATTCTCGTGTCTTTTTCTTAAATCTGAAAAATCCGGGCGCAAAATTGCGGCTAAGGTCGAAAATCAGCTATGTTTTCAGCCGATGTTGTTGCATCCGCGCAGCTTCTTCCGGTCCGACCCCGGTGATGCGGTGGTATAATGCATGGGCGCAGATATAAGGAACAGAGGACGCAATGTATAAGTTCAAACCTATAAGCGAGCGCATGCAGATCATGCACCAGCGGATCCGTGATCGCGTAATTCAGAGCGACTCGGAAATCGCCATGATCACTACCCGTTGCTTTCAGGAGAATGAGGCGCTCATCCCCTATCTTCGCCGGCCTACAGTTTTGAAGGCTATCTGCGAGCAGATGACCGTTCGCGTGGAAGACTTTGAAATGATTGTCGGAAACAGCGGCCGGAATTTTTGCGGTACGGGATATGCGCCGGATTGGGGTAACACTGCATGGATTCCTTCCATGATCGAAAAAGGCGTCTGGACTCTCAGGGAGGACGGCCTGTATCACAATCCCGATGGCGAGGAGCCGCGCATGTCCATCGCTCCGGAGGATTATGAGAATCTGGCTTCCATCCGCGACTACTGGAAAGGCCGTACTTACAACGATATTGCGGCCGCCTGGCAGCCGAAGGGTTATGAAGAGCTCAGCCGCATGCAGGTCTCCGCTACGGTGAAAGGCGCGCCTCTGCTGATGATGCCTTCCGGCCACCTGACTCCGGGGTTTAAAAAGATAATTAACATAGGGTATGGAGCTATCCGCAAACAGGCGCAGGACTGGCTGGATTCCCATGTCAATAACCTTATGGGCGAGGATGTCTATCGCTCCCTGTTCTATACCGGCGTCGTCATTTCCTGCGACGCTGCGACTATTCTGCTCAAACGCTATAGCGCAAAGTGCCGGGAAATTGCGGCTGCATGCAGCGACCAAAAGCGCAAGGCTGAATTGGAGTCCATGGCCGACAGTTTGGCCTGGATTTCCGAAAACCCATGCCGCACCTTCCGCGAAGCCTGTCAGGCGGCGATTTCCTACCAATACTTATTGCGGCTGAGCTTTATAGGCGATGTCGGATCTTTCGGCCGCTTCGACCAATATACCTGGCCGTTCCTCAAGAGGGATCTGGCAGAGGGTCGATTGACACCTGAAGAGGCGCAGGAGATTGTGGACTGCTTCTTCATGAAGATTAACTCCATGTATGGCGGCGGCACCGGTGAATTGGTCAAGATCATCGGTATTGGCAACACCTATCTCCACACCACCATCGGAGGCGTGGATCCCCGGACCGGCGAGGACGCCAGCAACCCAGTGACCTACATGGTGCTGGAAAGTCTGGCCCGTTTGAGCCTCCATGACCCCACAATTTCCTTGCGCGTGCATAAGAACACGCCGAACGATCTTTGGGCTTTGGCCCTGGAGACATCAACCAGGGTAGGCGGACTGCCGCTGTTCCAGAACGACGATGTCATTATCCCCGGGATAATGAAGGAACTGGGATTTACGCTTGAGGATGCCAGAGATTACGCCATCATAGGCTGCCAGGAGATAACGGGCTCCGGTAACGACTATTCCGCGGCTAACGGAGTGGCTCCTCCGCACGCTTCCATCCACTACAGCAAGTTGCTGGTTATGGCGATCAACGATGGAAAGAATCCCTATAACGGTGAGCAATGCTCGATCCATACCGGTTATCTGTACGACATGAAGTCCTTTGACGAAGTCAGAGAAGCATGGCGTACGCTGGCCCGCTATTTTCTTAAAGCCCAGGTTTCCCTCAATAATTACCTGGAGTATCTGGTTCAGTACCACACGCCCCACCCGATGCTGTCCATCTCCATCGACGGCTGCATGGAATCCGGCAAGGACTGCACGTGGGGCGGCGCCAAATACAATTCTTACGGCGGGACCGCAACCGGCCTGGCCACGGTGGCAGACTCCCTGACCGCCATCAAATACATGGTTTTCGACAAAAAACTGTGCACCGCCAGGGAGCTTTATGACGCCGTGATGGCTGATTGGGAAGGCTACGAGTCTCTCAGGCAACGAATCATCAATGAAGTGCCTCATTTCGGGAACGCAGATCCTTATGCAGACGAACAAATGGCCTGGGTGATTAATACCTATTACGACACCTGCAAAGAATGCTACTCAACCCGGACCAGGATTTTCAAAGCCGGCCTATACGGCGCGGCAGATCATGTCGGCCAGGGTTATACGACCTGGGCGACACCCGACGGCAGAAAAACCGGAACCCCCATCGCCGATGCGGCCTCTCCTGTTCAGGGCCGCGACACGCATGGACCCACGGCGGTGTTTCTCTCTTCGCTCTGCTATGACCATAGCAAGTTCATGGACGGCGTGTGCCTGAACATTCGCCTCCACCCCAGCTCGCTGAGCCGTGACGACGGGATCGCCAAGCTGCGCGACATGGTCAAGGCCTATATGCAGAACGGCGGCGCGGAAGCCCAGTTTAATGTGGTTTCGACCGAGGTTTTGCGCAAAGCGCAGGAGAATCCGGATGAATATCGTAATCTGGTAGTGCGCATTGCCGGATACTCCGCCTATTTTGTGGAGCTGACGCGCGACTGCCAGAACGATCTCATTTCCCGCCATGAGAACAGGATATAGGGATACATCCGTGTCAGCGCCGGCCGACTTGCGGTGCCGCCCATAAGAATGGAGTTGCCGCAAGCGTGTCCGTGTGTCCGGCCTCCATCAGCCAAAGCGGAGAGTGAATCCGAATCATGGCTGTCAATCATAATGCGCCGGAGAAGCCTGGAGGCCTGCGACGCACTATTTCACAAATTCAACGTCGGTCTGCAGCGCTGTTGTTTGCGAAGAGCCCTCATAGCCGGCATCCAGCACCAGCGTGTATTTTCCCGGAGGCACGCCGGGGAAAGACAGCCGAAGAAGAACGGCAGCTTCCATATTTCCTATCGGCGAGGCCAGGTCTTTCAGATGAATCAGGCCGAGCGGGTACTCCTTTCCATTCTCGTCCACCAGCTTTGACCTGGCTACAAGTTTCGACGGATCCATGGGCTCCAACAGGCTGTAAATTCTGAACATCATGACGGCGTTGGAGTTTGCCTGGATCCTGTTGAACACGCTGGGCTCGATCCGGAATCCTGAATATAACAGAGGATTGAGCGGATCCAGCAGCTGCGTCGGCAAATTGCGGATTATGTCCGGAAGCCGCGTGACATCGTCGGCGACAATAAGGCTGCTGCCGGCGAGCCCCTGGGTCTGCAGCTCCGGGAGAACCAGCGTCTGTTCGCTGAATCCGAAATTGTTGGATTCATCGGACACTGCGAGCTTCAAATGATATTTCCCGGGCCGCAGCTTGAAATGATTTCGATAGGTCAGACCGGACTTCCGGAGCGCCTGCTCCTTATCGGCATCTATTCGAACCGGGATCGTCTCGCTGAACCTTGCCGCAATGCCTCCGGAGTCGGAATACGCAACGCCGATCATATTAAGGTCGATGCCTACCTGGGCTCCTTTCTTTTTAAAGACGGTTTTCCCCAGGCGGACTCTGACGTTGATCAGCACTTTCGAGGCTCCCGGCGGATCATGGAAATAGGCGGGACGGAACTCAATCGGGATCGCGTCTGCGTCTTTGGGAGAGGCCAGAACGCCTAGAAGTGCCTGTTCCTGACGGGAGTTTGCCAGTGCGTCGATGGGGCGTTTGTCCTTGTAACCTGGACGGTGCTTCAGCGAAATATCTTTCGCGTCAGTTTTGACCTTTATCGAGCGGATTCCGCCGTCCTGCTTGGGATTATTGGATTGAAATCCCAGGATATAGTAGTTGCTTATCTGCCGGTCCAGGTTGTCCAGGTCCGCATCGATCGTGTTCGTGTTGAGCAAGGAATCTCCGCCGCTCTCCGCCGCCAGAGAACGCAGAGTCACGGGCATGAGGCCTCCGGGGGTGGAAAAGCCGGACCGGCTGGTGGGGGCGGCTTCGGTGTCCCCCATCTGTGCTCCCGGATCCACGGTGTAGTAGATCACATTGCCGGCTTTCGCCGATTTCAGCGTTCGGTTATAGGCCTCATAGAGGTCGGACCCGGTGTAGGTGCCCAACCGGCCATAGATCATAATGTATTTCGGTCCCCTGAGCGGTTCAAGCGAGTCGCTGATCTGCTCTAGCGATTCCAACATGTGCTGAAAGAAGCCGCCTGTGTTCTGATACCTTGAGGATCGTTCGATAGCGGCCAACACCTCCTCCCGATTGTCTGTCAGGTTCTGCAGCACCTGCATTGAGGTTCCCCAACTGGCTACAGCAAAGAGATCTGTCGGCCTCATGTGCTCCTGAACATAGCGGGTCGCCATATCGCGCGACTTTTTGAAGTACATCTCCGGGATGGTGCTGTCGTCGAACAAAATCAATACGATTTTGGGGGGAAGCTTGGGCTCGTCTTGCGGAGGCGGGGGCTGGGATTTGGAGGTTCTGACTCTGTCCCGTACGACTTCAAAACTGATGATTTCCTGTTCCTTCCCGTCTTCATACAGCCGGAAATCCTCTTTTTTGAGACGGCGCGCCGGTCTCCCCTTGCTGTCGACAGCATGGACCTCGATCAGGACCCTGTCGGCGTCGGCCTGAAGATTGAAGGACCTGGATTTATCCGCCGCAGAGGCTGGAGAAACCGATGCATAGAAAATCAATCCGAGGAGTATGTGAGAGAAAAGGACGATTTTGGGATAATGATTTTTCATGCTCCCTCTTGTTTGCCGCGAATGCCGTGCGTGTGAAGAACTCTCCACGGCTTTTGCGGCGGATGTCTATTTCAGGAATATTTTGCGCGACTCGGCATAGACCTCATCGGTGAAGGCCTGCGTCAGCATTGGCCCGGCATAAAATCCCAGCTGTGCACTCTTTCCCGGCATGCTGAAGCGTTCGGCGTATTCGCGGCCGCGGCGGCGCTGCTCCTCTTCGCTTGTTGTCTCAGGGTCAAACGGGTCCGGCACTACGGAGATGCAGATCCGGTCGCCGAAATCTTCCCACAGCCGTGCGGTGTCGTTCATTATCTGCGGATCCCATGCGTCGAAGCCTGCATCTATAAAGCACTGGATTCTGGCTTCGCCGTGTCCGCAGGAATGCAGCGTTACATAACGGCCTTTGGAATGGATGTGGTCGTTCAGCTCTTTCATATACGGGACGATCATCCTGGCAACCTCCATTGAGAAAAAGGGCGCACGCTGTGCCGCCCAATCGTCGTGGATATTGAAACCGTCCAATCCCGGCCAATAGGTGCAGAATTTATCCACCAGCTTGCAGCCAAGATCCGCAAACTCGGCAAAGAGCGCTTTTATCGCGTCGATCTGATCGTCGTCAATGATCGCCATGGCGGCAGGCGCGAATTCCATTAAGGATACCAGACGTTCAAAACAAAAACCGTTGAGGAACGTCATCTGGGTGGACACGCGGCTGTCGAGTTTTGTTTTTTCCGCCTCCCCCGCCCAATCCCAGGCATCAATATCCGGCATCTTGATTTTATCCTTCCATTCGTTGGCGTTTTGCAGCAAGGGCTTGCCCGGGCGCACCATGGAGCCGCCGGCGGATTCCACCCATTCCCACTGAATACCAAAAACATCCGTAGTGCCGCCGGGGCCGCCCCGTCCTAAACGATCATTGTAAAGCGCCGGCAGTATCATGGCGGTATCTCCGGGCAACGGCAGCCAATAGGGGTGTTTTTCGAAGAAAAGCGCCGAAATATTCTCTCGGGGAGTGACCGGCGTATCCCGGAGCGGATTTCCCGGACCGAAAAAGGCGGGTAGAGTATCGATTACACGCAGCTCGTTTTCAACATACGGAATGCGTCTTTTCATTGCAGACTCCTCACGGTTCTTCTGTAAATGGTTGCCTTGCCGGGTTCCTGCATACAGCATCAAAGGTGCGGATACTGGTCGTGCCGATTTCTCAAAACCCAGATTACAACAGAAGTGGATCCGCCGGTTAGCAATTTTGGCGCGCCTTCCGCCCAAAGGGTTCCGGCGGCGCGCGGGCATCTGCTTCGTTGGCGCTCCTCGGCGATGCGCCGGCATCGCCAAAGCGATGCAGCTCAGGGCGGCTCCAACCCGTGGCCATCCGGACTGTGTGCCGCTATTGCGCACCGGAATCTGATGTGAGGGCCCTTTTTGAGGGTGACGCTCCATGCACAAATTCTCCAGGATTTTGATGGAATCCCGATAGAGAAGATCCGGGCAATTCTCTTTGATTCAAAGCGCTACGTTACTGTATATAATGCATACCGCAATAGAGGCTTTGTTTTTACTGTCCGCGAAATAGTGCTTCCGCTAAAGGAGATCAATATGAATAAAATCCGGTTCCTGGTCTTTTCAGTGTTTGTGCTTATGGTATGGATTGTACCCACTGCATTCGCTGCCGACAAAGTGCCGCTGCGTGCGCAGGACCGTGTCGAGATTGAGCAGCTAATGTGGAATTACATACGGGCGCTTGATTCAGGGAATGCCGAAGCTTATGCTGCGCTGTTCGCCCCGGATGGACAGTTCGGAAGAGGCGCTGCCGCCGTCAAAGGCCGCGAGGCGCTAAAGAAGATGGTTGCCGATGCCAGGCAAAAACGGGATGCCGATAACAAGGGCGGCAAGCCGTCTCCCCGGATGTTCCACATTGTTACGAATCCCCACATTGAATTTGTCGACGAAGATCATGCCCGTTACCATGCATACTGGATGGGAGCATTTGCATCCGGCGGATCGATCACGTCCGCGGGCCGCGAAGTCAATGAACTTGTGCGGATTAACGGCCAGTGGCTGATCCAGGTGCGCGACGTCGATCCCCAGGATTAAAAGACGCAGCAGATTCGCCTTGTCGCTGCAGCGGCAGGAAGCTTGTGGCAACCGAGGGTTCGACCCTGTTTTTTGATCAACGTTGGGGCTCTGCAGTTCGCAGACCGCGTCGCATTACGTCTGCGCGAATTGTGGATAGTATTTTTTTGCGACGGACATCACAGTTTTCGGGTTGGATGTCCTATATAATGAAATCCTAAAATGCAGGATTTGAATTGGCTCCGCAAATTCTGCATGGAATTTGTTGGTTCAAGGAACACAATTCCGACTCAACCGGTTCTTTCTCAACGACCTCTTTATGAATGAGTAAAGGGAACATTTTTGCCTTAAAAACTGCGATGGGGTTCCATTTGCCGATCGCAACGTTCTGCAAAGAAAGGATATTCGCGATGAAGCTTCCCTTAAAAATCTTGTGTGTCAGCGCGTTGTTTCTTTGTTTATTTGCCGGTCCGGCATTGAGTGAGGATACGGCAATTACTATCGACATTGCTCCAAGCACCCTCAATCTTGCCTACCAGGGACAGGTTGTCACAATCCATACCGATATTGCCTACAATCTTGTCGTCGGCGCCTCTGTCGAGCTGAATGGACTTCCCATCGATTGGTGGAAATCCGATGACCGGGGGTATTTTGTCGCCAAATTTGATGTCAGTGCTGTGAAAGGAATTGTTGAACCGGGCACGGCCGTTCTGACGCTCACCGGTGTCACTCAGGATGGGACCTATTTCTCTGGGACAAGCACAATCCGCGTTGTGGACGTTAGCCGCCAGAAATAAAGTTTGCTTCCGGTCTTCCCATTCGGATCTTTACGGAACAGCCAACCCAACTGCATGTA
>CAZLHW010000028.1:0-3188 GCA_964559085.1 uncultured Acidobacteriota bacterium
GGTTACCCCTCAAAGCGAGGTGGCGCAAGCCATTCAATACACTATGGGGCTCTTCATACAGATCAGATATCACGACGACCATGCCCCGCCGGCGGATTCTTTCTGAAACTTTTATGAGGGATTTGACAAAGTCGGTTTTTGCGCCGGCGCATGTTTTTTCGATGGAATGGAGCACCGTATTCAGGTGCCCGAGGCTCCCGCGCGCGGGAACAAAGTCGACAATGTCTTCGTCATAGGCGATGAACCCGACCGCGTCCCTCTGTTTGAACGCGAAGTATCCAAGGGAAGCGGCAAGATATTGCCCGTACTCAAGCTTCGTGATCCCCCTGCTCGCATAAGCCATAGAACGGCTGCAATCCAGTATCAGATGAATGCCGGTGTTTGTCTCTCCTTCATATTCCTTGATAAAAAAGCGATCCGTCCGCCCGTATACTTTCCAGTCAATTTTCCGGATATCCTCCCCGGGATGATAGGGACGGTATTCGGCAAAGTTCACGCTGAAGCCCAGGTGCGGCGACCGGTGCAATACGGAAAAAAAACCCTCCACCACCGTCCGGGCAATCAACTCCAGCGACGCGATCCGCGTCAGCGCGATCGGATCAATAAAGCGCATTGTTTGCGGGACTGCTTTATTCAAAGTATCCATATTTGCGTGCGAATTACGAGTGACGAATTACGAATTCAAGACGCCAATTACAATCCCTGTATGTTTCAATTCGTAATTCGTAATTCAGTCCAGTCCTGATTTCGGCGCCGGAACAGCCTCCAGCAGCCTGCGGATGATCTCCTCGGTTGTAATCCGCTGGGACTCCGCATGAAAATTGGTCAGGATTCTGTGGCGCATCACCGGATAGGCAAGCGCCCGCATGTCCTCAACCGAAACATTGAACCGCCCATGCAGCAGCGCGCGGGCTTTGCCGGCCAGCAAGAGATACTGCGCCGCTCTTGGACTGGCGCCCCAGTTGACATATTCGCGAATGAAATCCAGGCCGCCGTTGCGCCCGGGACGGCGGGCCCGCACCAGCGCGACCGCATAGCGGGAAACGGATTCCGGTGCGGTAACCCGCCGGACCAGCTTTTGGAATTCGATAATGTCCTCGCCGGAAATTGTCCGTTCAAGCTGAATGTCCTGTTGAACCGTTGTCGTTGTTACGACGGTGTGTTCGTCTTCCTCATTGAGGTAATCGATAACAATGTTGAACATGAACCGATCCAGCTGGGCTTCGGGCAGCGGGTATGTCCCTTCCAGCTCGATGGGATTCTGCGTAGCCAGCACGAAAAAGGGGCGCGCCATCGGATACGTGACGCCCTGAACGGTAACCTGCAGCTCCTCCATGGCTTCCAGCAGAGCCGCTTGCGTTTTGGGCGGCGTGCGGTTGATTTCATCTGCAAGCAGAATATTGGCGAAAATGGGACCTTTCACGAAAACGAGCTCGCGCTTCCCCGTGGAGACATCTTCCTGAATGATGTCAGTGCCGGTAATATCTGCCGGCATCAGATCCGGCGTGAACTGAATGCGCTTAAAACTTAAATCCAGAATCTGCGCCAGCGTTTTAATGAGGAGCGTTTTCGCCAGGCCCGGCACTCCGGTAATCATGGAATGGGCGCCGACCAGGAGTGAAATCAAGGCCTGATCCACCACCTCGTCCTGGGCGATAATGACTTTGCGGAGTTGCTTTAAGACGTTGCGATGTCCTTCGCGGAGCTTTTCTACCAACTGCATTTCATCAACACGGGTCCGGTGTTCCATTATCGGGGCTCCAATCCTGTCAATGCGTCAATGCATACATGATATAGTTCACGCCATATTTGTAAGCTTCATTGGTGCTTTCAATGGGCATGATGGGATCGTCCGACCATTCCCAATAATCGCTGATGTCATTGTTATAGTCGACTACCATCATCAGGCGGCCGTTGTCATCGCTCATGCCCAGGTATTGCGGGGTCAGGAATTGGGAATAGGGGGGCACGATAGACAGATCCGAAATATCGTAAAAGCTTTTCCAGATCGGGTGTGTGCGCGGGATTTCCTCCAGCAGCCGGTCCGGAAATACCCGCTTCAATTGCCGCTTGAAATTATTCAGCTCGCGTTCGCCGCGAAAATCATCCACTATGAGAAAGCCTCCTCTTAAAAGATACTCCGCCATGCGGCGCGCCTCCTCCTCCGACAGCTGGAGGTAGCCCACCTCGCACAGATAGGCGATGGGATATTTGAAACACTCATCGCTCTGGAAAGAGATGATGTGCCCGCCGGGATTCACGTCGAGCCGGGTGACTTCGGCGAGGATTTTCATTAAGTGCGCTTCCGATCGCGGCCAGTCATGGCCCCAGGGAGGGCCGGCCCAATCCCTCATCTCCCTTCCAAAAAACTGCATCAGGGTCGAGGTAAACCGGACCCGGGCCAACGTAAACCGGCTTTCGACGCGCGGCAGCTCGGCTATTTCCTGAGCCGTCAGGACAAGTACGCCCAAAGCAAAGAGGCAAAGCAAGAAAAAGGGCAACAAATGACGATTGACGATTGACGATTGACGAATTGACAGACACGTTTTTTTCATAGGAGAGGCCCCTGTCGTACCGTATGTTTCAATTCGTAATTCGTCCTTCGTAATTTCGTTTTCATGGTTTTTGGCTTTCGCTGATCTTCAACAAAAGCTGCTGCGCTTTCCTGAAAGCCGGAGCAATTTCAAGGGCGCGCATGATTGCCCGCTTTGATTCTTTGGCGTCGCCGGCGCCCAGCAGCGCACGCGCCAGATCGTAATAAGCGCCTGCGGCGTCCACTGGATTCAACGCCGTCAACACGCGGCAGGCGGAAACCGCTTCCGGCCAGTCGCCGGCTTCCATTGCGGCCTCGCTCAGCTTCCGGAGCACATCCTGGTCGTACGGGTAGATGTAAAGAGAGAGCGCGAGAGCTTTCGCCGCCGGGTCCCATTCTTTACGGCTGCGGTAAATGTCCGCCGCCTTAAGCAGCGGTTCGCGGGAACCTCCATCCTGCCGGCTCCAGGCCAAATATTCGGCGAGGGCCTCTTCGTCGCGCTTTAAATCCTGATACCGCTGCCCGAGAAGCTGGTAGGGGTTACCGGGTCCGACGTACTGTGGGAAGACTTTTTGCGCGCGCTTCAGCAGCGTTTCGGCTTCCGCATCGGCGCCTTCATGCAGCAGAATAGCCCCCAGCTGGAGATTGGCAAAAA
>CAZLHW010000028.1:3198-15915 GCA_964559085.1 uncultured Acidobacteriota bacterium
AAAGTCATTGGGAGTGTTTTGAAGCATTTTTCTCAGCGCCTCCTTATCGGCAGGCTTCGCGTTCGCGGCGCCCGGAGTCGGCGCAGCGGACTCAACACGAACATGGGCGGCAAGATCCTTAAAGCGGGCGTCAAGAAAACGCGCATAGGCGGCATCCATATCAGCGGCTTTCAGGCCGAGAGTCTGCTGGAATACTTCTTCGGAGGATTTGCTTTCCGCAAAAAGCAGGAGCGATTTAGGGATCTTGTCAAATCCGAACGCTTCCTCGATCCATTGGCAAACCAAGCCTGCCTGGTAATAGGAAAGCATAATCTGTTCGGGATTGCGGGGGCGCACGAAGCCGCTGTTCAACTCGCTGGCTTTGAGAAGTTTCCCTTCCTTATAGGCTTTAATAAAAGCGAGTGTGAGCGTATCGCCCCACCCGGGACGGGCGCGGTTTTCCTCGTACACGGAAATGCCTTCCGAGTACCAGCGCGGAATATTGTGATTGCTCATCTGCAGTGAAATGACATGAGCAAATTCGTGCCAGAGGGTTGATCCCCAATTAAACGCTCCGGATTTGCGCGCGCGCGGCGAGTCGATGGCAATCACTTTGCCGAAGCAAACGCCCAGGGCGCCTCCCAAGCCCGGCAGGCCGAGCGTGCGGACGGCAAAGCCTCCGTGATCCGGGAAGATTTCTATCTGAAGCGGTCCCTTCGGCGTGAAGCCGTAACGCCGCGTAAGCTTGGCATAAACCTCTTCCGCCAGGCGGGCCGCATAGGTTGACAGAACGGGCGCATCGTCTTCCGACATCAGAAAGCGGAAATGTGCGCTGTTGCTGCGCGCAAAGGCGTTCATCTGTTCCAAGAGGTTGAGAGAGTTGTACGCCCAGACGTTGTAGCCGTCTCCGTCGAACGCAGTCTGGATCGCCCGGCGCCCCTCTTCCAGCTGCCCGATTCGCGTGAGATTCATTCCCAGGCTTACATAGGCAGTCCAAAGTTCCGGATCCAGTGCAACCGCCTTCCGATTGAAATCCACAGCCTCCTGATATTTTCTGCGCGAGACCAGGTTCTCCGCCAGTATGGAATACAGCCGCCCGTAGGACTTATTGGCTGCCAGTATCTTCTTTTCCGCTGCCGCGAAATCGTCCGGGCGCCCGCTCAGATAAAAGCAGACAGCCTGCAGGCTGAGCGCTTCCAGATCCGCAGGACTCGATTGCAGGGAAGCTTGAATGTGTTCCCGGGCTTCGCGAAGATCCTCGGATTCAATGGCCAATTCCGCCAGCAGATTCCGCGCCGGCACATAATTCGGGTTCACTTTGAGCGCCGTCATCGCGTAAGTGGCCGCCTCGAAATCGCTGTCATATCGCTTAGCCAGCGCAATTCCGGTCAGCGCCTTTGGGTAAAAACGATTGATTTTGAGGCAGTCGCGAAAAACGTTGAGCGCTTCGGCAGCATTGTATTTCTCAAGGAAGAGATAGCCGAAATCCGCAAGCGCCTCCAGAGAAACCTCGCCGGCCTTCGGATCCGTCGCCTCCAGAAAAATATCCCTGGCATCGCGAACAAAGCCGCGGCGCCAGAAGGCCATCGCCGCGGCGCCAAGGCTCTGGCTCCCCTGCACGCGCCCTCGGCGGTATTCCCCGATCAGCCGGTCCCAGCAGGTTTGCGCCTCGCCCCTGCGCCCTGTCGCTTCAAGCACCTCGGCAAGATGCCGCGTTGCTTCCATATAAACAGCGGATCCGGCCGCCGCCAATTGTCCAGCCTGCCTGAAATGCCTTTCAGCGCCCGCGTAGTCGCTGACAGCTGCAGCAATTCGTCCCCGCTCGAGATGGAGCAGTCTCGAACGGGGACGCGAAGCCAGAAATTCCTCCGCGCGCCGGATGGAGTCCGCGTAGGCGCCTGTTTCCCGAAGCACCTGAAGCAGACCGGCCTGGAACGCCTCCGGGTTTTCGCTGCCGCGCAGGCCCGCTTCAAAACTCTTCCTTGCCTTTTCATAATCGCCGGACCGTAGTGCGGCTTTTCCGCTGAGGTAGTGGCCCGTCTCCTTCGCGCCGGATGCAGCAGAATATCCAAGGAGCGCACAGGCGCTCAGGAAGTACGCAAGGATGCGCACAAACGCTCTGCCATGCCCTTTTGCCCTGAAATTGTTATTCCGCCAGTTTTTCATGGATCCGCGCCAGCTTGAGCAGAAGCGCCTCAAGCTCTTTTTCATAGTCCGCCTCGGACATTTTGTCTTTTGCGTATTTCAGAATTTCAATCTGCTTCTCAATTTCCTGAGCAGATCGAGTCAAAGCCTGCTTCTCCGGACTGTCGCTATCAGGATCGCCCCGTGGTTTTCCGGAATCCAGATATGTGGTTGCCGCCAGCACCCCGTCTCCGTTTTCCGGAGAAGGCTGGCTCTGCGCCTGCGCATCGCCGTTGTCATCGAGGACCGGATGCTCGGTCGGCAGAGCATCCTCGCCCGCGTAGTAAGCCTCTATATTCCGGCGCGCATAGGTAAACGCTTCTAGGAGAGACACGCGTCCGTTCTTGTCCGAATCGGCGCCGTCGTTTTTCAAAGCGTCGATAAAATATCGGCCGAGACGTGTCCGGTTTCTTTCCATGCCGCTTTTCGTTGCGGTGATAACGATCCGGTTCCTGCCGGAAAGAGATGCGATGCTGCCGCCGCTGCTGCTCGTCGCATTCACAAGGATAAGGCAGCCTGATGGGATGGAATCAAAAAGCGCCGCAAGGTCCTTTGCGGTTGGATCCGGACCCGCCAGATTGAGTTTGTAGGTTTCTCCGTCATAGCTGCCGTGGCCTTCGAGAAAGACAAAAACGGTGTCTTTCTCTTTTATTTGTCCGGCAAGTTTGCGGATCGCTGTCCGAAGATTTTCCAGCGTCGCCTTGTGTTGAATCAGCTCAGGGTTTAGTGAAGGATCGTCGAAAAAAACCAGCACGCTATCTTTTTGCAATACCATTGTTCCCGAAAGAATCGCGTGCAGCTCGCTGACCTCTTTCAACTATTCCTTCTGCAAACCCGGATCTCCACTGACCCCGGCCAGAAGGATCGCCCACAGAACTCCTTCCTCGGCCGGCAACGGAGCCGCGATCAGAAAGAGAACCAGCAGCGGGATTGCAGCTTTTAGTCGGCAATGGGCCTTCGGCAGTCGGCAGTTTTTTGGGGGACGAGGCCTGCATATTCCCGTATCTTCAAACTGCCGACTGCCCACTGCCCACTGCCGCCCGCTTTTCATACGAGCCCCTTCCTTTTCCGCAGAATCCATTCAGTGGAAACAACGCCGACCAGAAGAAGAAAGAAGAACGGCATATCCCATAGATCTTTGTCTTCAATCCGCGAGGCGCCTTTATCAATGTAGGCGATATCCTCGGGAAGATTTTGCCAGTCATCGGCGGCATAAAAACGACCGCCTGTAATGGAGGACAGATTCTTGAGCAGTGTCGGATTCATGGCAGCGTTATGGAATTCTTCGGCGGACTGGGCAATACGCACATAGGATTTTGCGGTGCCGAGGCTTCTGTCGCCCTGAAAAGCTTCCGACGTGATCTCGTAAATTCCTTCCTCGGACGGCTGAAAGGAGGCGGAATATGCACCATCTTTTTCGACATTCCAGTTCAGCTGAAGAGAATCGATCCGGCCGGAAGGGGCTTTGACTTCGGTAACAAGCCTGGCGGTATTCAGAGGCAAAAATGCGGCATCGTTTACTTCGGCTCGAACGACAACGGTATCCCCGGGAGCATAGGATGGATTTTCCGACATAATCTGAACGGGATCCGGGACATCGCTCACCAGCCAGCGCAGCAGCTGTTTCCAGAACAGCTCATGGAAATTGTCGGTATGCTCCTGTCCCATTTTCCAGCGCCAGCTGGAAGCAGTGGCGAATGCCACAGACCGGCCCCTCCCGAATCGCTGGAATGCGAGAATCACGGGATTCCGGCCGCGCGCACCCGGCACGTTGCCATAAAGGAGGGCTGGTGCCCCGGGTTTAAGGTTTGCGATTGGATTGTATCCAATCATGGCCGGAGCTGTCTCCCATCTTTTTCGAGTCTGACTTTCCGTCGCGGCGAGTCTCGTAATCGGGTGCTGCAATCCGTAGGGCGTGAGCTGCAGTGTATATTCGGCATCCTGAAACGCGCTCGCGCCGGCGGCGTCCTGGTCGAGAGCCACCGGCAGGACTTCCGCGACCGGCGTGTTTCTATAGCCGCCCTGGGCAAACGAATTCCTGCCGCCCAGCATCAGAAACCCGCCCCCTCGCCGGCTGACAAAGTCCGATACCATGTGCAGCTGATCGAATGTGAAAAAGCTCGCCTCGACACTGCCGATAAGGAGCGCCTTGTATTTGAACAGCGATTCCTTATCGCTCGGGAACCCCTTCTCCAGGTTCGCAGAGGACCGGGGACCCTGCCCCAGAAACTTGCCGTCCGCCTGGCGCAGCAAAGCCGCAAGCTGGATATTCTTATCCTGAAGAATCGCCCGGCGCAGGAAGCCGTATTCCCATCTTGGCTCTCCTTCGACGTACAGAATTTCCGGCTGCGCATCCTCCACATGGACGAGGGCGGTTCGACCATTGTTCTCGGAAATGGTTTCATCCGGAAAGGGCGCTACTCTGAAGGTGAAAGCCATGGCGCCGGAGGTCCTGCATGGAAGCTGGAGTTTGAAAATCTTCGCTTCGCCATCCCGGCCCAGGGTGATTTCCTGGCGATCCAGCAGCCTGTCCCGGTCGTAAGCCAGAAGCTCGGCCCGGCGGCTGGCGCAGCCCGTGGCTTGAATCGTCACTTCCGCTTCCAGCGTTGTATCCTTGAGGACTCGCCTCGGCGCTGAAATGCGCAGCACTTCAACATCGCGCGCGATCCTTGAGGAACCTACACCGATGGCGTAGACAGGAATGTTTTGGACGCGCAATTGGGCAGCCGTTGCCTCGAGGTTTTCCGACTGATTGTCCGCGCCGTCGGTGAGAAGAACAATGCCGGCGAGAGGAGCAGCGGCAAATTCGGCGGCGATCTGCTTGAGACTTTTGCCCAGATTCGTTCCATTGCCGGAGCGCAGGCTGGGCTCCAATCCGCTGACGCGTTCGGCATTTTTGGAGAAGGAAAAGTATCGCAGCTTGAATCGATTGCCGAGTTGCGCCAGCAGCCCGGTTGCGTCGGGCTGAAGAATGCTCTGCGCAATTTCCCGGCGCGTCCGGTTGTTCGATCCGTCTCGGATATCCATGCTTTTGCTGGTATCGATGGCGACGGCTACAAAATTCATCTGCGGTATCGCGGAATGAAGCCGCAGCGCCGGGCGCAACAGCAGCAAAAGTACGATGAAGAAGGCGGCCGCGCGCAAACCGGCAAGTCCGTACCGCCATGTTGCCGGCAAGGCACCGCGCCATCGCCGATACAGAACATACGCAGCGGCCGCTGCGGCCGCAGATAGAATCCAGGTTACCCACCAGGGCCAGAGCGGCCGAAAGACAAGGGTCCCCCGATCAAACAGCAGCGGTTGATATTTAAAAAGCAGCTCAAATAGCGCAGACATCGGCAATCGAAATTTTAAGGTCGCGGGCTCCGCTTTTTCAGTGGCTCATGGCATAGACGATGGCGTTTATGCCCATTTTATAGGCGAAGGTGGAGTATTTTGCCGGGAATCCGGGCAGGTCCGCCCATTCCCAGGCATCTCCCAAATCAGTATTCCAGTTGATAAGGACGGAAAGCCTGCCGTTTTGATCCAGAATGCCCCGGCAATGGGGAACGAAGCCATCCTGTTCCGAAGTCTGATCCGAGTAGATGGCATTGCCGACATTCGGCACCTGGATGATTTGATTGATATCATAATAAGAATGAAAGACGCTGTGGCTCATCGGCAGATCCATAATAATCGCCTCAGGCAGCACGCGGGACATATTGCGCCGGAAATTCTCCCATTCACGACTTCCCCAGAAATCATCGCAGAAAAGGAATCCTCCGCGCCTCAGATATTCACGCAGCGCCAGCACCTCGGCATCCGTGAGGTTCCAGTGGCCGCACTCGACGGAATAAAGAAACGGATAGCTGAAAATCTCCGGCGCTGTAAGCGGCAGCGTTTTCTCCTGCTCCGCAACGCGTATGTTGGTCAATCTGCGAATACCCAGGATAAACTGGCGATCCGACTTCGGCCAATCCGTATACCAGGCTTTGTAATACCCCCAGGGTCCTGATCCGGTATATACAACGCGCACAAAGGTGAATTCGGAACCTCCGGATTGAGGCGGACCACCGTGTGCGGGTTTCAGGAATTCCGGTGTTCCCACCGACTGCGCGTAGGACCCCATCCAACAGGAATACGCCGCCAGGATGCAGGCAATGATGCGGTTTACGTTCCGCTTAGTCTTTTCTCCACACAATCCGGTCTTTACCCAGCTTACGTTCAGTATAGCAGAATGGGTGGCGGAAGACGGCACACAAATCCCTCGGCGATTTTGTTCCGGCATCGGGGTTAAATCGCTTCGACGCTTTTTGGCTGTATTAGCCAGCTTTGGGAGAGCGTGTCCGGGAAATAGGACGTGCCGTGTGCAATGAGCTTGCCTGCCAAGATCAAAGCGCGCGCTCCAAGTTATGGAACTCGACTCATCCGTTGCCCAATCGGCTTTGTTCAACCCAATTCCATAGGAAGCAATCCGACATTTTCGCTTTTACAAGCTTTCCTTCCCAAGAATGCTTTCGCTAGAATTCAATCCCGTTTTATGCGCGGGCGCCGGATGGGCGCGCTGCCGCAGGGTGTTTCAGGCGCTGTCCTGCAGCCCGTTGGCCCCCTGGCTGCTCTTCGAGATCCCGAGTGGATCGCCGCGCAATGCCGCACCGTTCGTTGTAGTTGGCGCAACGAGCGGCGTGATCGGATTGCCCGTCGGGACCATGGGCGCATTCAGGGGAATTGGATTTGCAACCCCGCCGTCAAGCGCGCTATTTTCTGAGTTCTGCTGCAAAACAACGGAAGGATGAGGCCTCATGAACTGTAAAAGCGCGTTTCCGTTCAGGCTCGGGTGCACATCGTACGTTTTGCCGGATGAAATACTGCCGAATGTACGGTTCATGGCAAACAAGGTGGATGATATTGAACTGGTGCTGTTCGAATCGGACACTGCATCAAATATGCCCGGGAAAGAAGCCTTTTTGTCAATGCAAGAGATTGCAAATGAAAACGACCTGACCTTCACCGTTCATTTCCCGATTGACCGGAAAGCGGGTGCAGCGGATGCTGTGGAGCGCAGGGTTTTCCGCCAAAGCGTTGTGGAAATCATTAAACGGACTCGAAATCTGCCGATCAGTGGCTACCTGTTGCATTTTGAAGGGCTTGGTGATGAGAACGATGCTTCTGAAGTGCGCCGATGGTCCGATGCGATCGATGAATTCTGCGATCGCATGCTCATGGAAACGGGGACGGACCCGACAAGGATCTGCGTTGAAAACCTTGCGTATGATCCGGCTCTGCATAAACAAATCATTGATAAATACCGGTTTTCGCACTGCATAGATGTCGGGCATCTTTGGCGCTACGGTGCCGACTGGCGATCTTACGTGAATCAGGCAATTGATTTTACGCGCATTATTCATCTGCACGGCGTTGCGAACGGTCAAGACCATCTGCGGCTGGAATCTCATGCGCAACAGGATGAATTGCAGGAACTTACGTCGATGCTCCGAAAATATTCCGGCGTCGTGACACTCGAGGTGTTCGGCGAGCACGATACCCTTACTTCACTTGCCCGGTTCGAACAGCTATGGCATCAACTACCCTGATCACGGGCGATGCATGCAGGAGTCGGGCGAGTCCTTTATATCCGCATTGGATGGGGGCGAAACCTGATTGAAAGGAACGTTGTGCGCAAATTGCGCTCGGTTTTCTTGCGGCTCTGTTGAAATCCCGGGGCAAGCACTTGCGGCAAATTCGGTTGATTCACCCATAAAAACCCAATATATTGCAGCGCATGAAGATAAAAGGAATAGTCTTAGTCGTTGTTGGAATAGTGGCCTTCGTTTCCACAGCCTCCGCGGGTTCGCAGAGAATCGAACTTTTTCTTGGGGGCGTGTCCCGGCTCTCCGGCTACATGAACTCCTGCAACGGGGTGAAAGACGGGAATGTATATCTGACACGGATCGGCCTTAACCGCGTAACGCACGGGGAAGCCCCCAACCAGAAAGCACTGGTCGTGTTTGAAATGCCGGACATCGATTCCGCGCTTGCGTTCTGTGATGAACTCCGCCAGTATAGCCGGACGATTCTATGCAGCCATGTGGAACGACAGGGGAATGAGGGGGGCACAGCAAAATTTGCCTGCACCTCCTACAGCGGCTCTACAGAAGCTCCCTATCTCTCGGTCGCCAAACCCGGCGAAGCACCCACTTCCCAGACAATCAATTCCTGCAGCGTTCAGAGAGATCAGGAGGCTTATGTTCTCACACTCGTTGGTTCCTCAGGCCTGCACATGACTTATCGGACCAAAGAATTCGAATTCGCCCGCTCGGTCTGTGCGGACCTGCAATCCGGACTTGTGGAATACGTCCACATCTTTCTGAAAAGCGCCAACGGAGTCGAGATCGCCAACCTTGTAGTCGTTTACCACACGATCGAGTAAACCTGTTCGTACGAACCAACTCAGTGAATCTATATCGCAGAATCGCGCCGGGCTGACTGGCCGTTTTCAGCCTGCAGAAATACTGCATTGCCGTTTGACAATAGGACAGGGAAAGCGGAGGCGCTCTTATCCGAATTCCACATCCGCTTTAGGGACCGCCGATTCGTTGATAAAAAATCGGGAGGGGAACCGGATCGGCTTTTATTTGGGCCAGCCCACCACGAGTTTGTCCCGCCTGTGGAAATGACCGTACCGGTACTCGCGAAAGGCTCCCAGTGCGGGTTCCATGCAGGTTGCCGTGGTTTCACCGGCGGCACAGGCTACGACCGCGTGGTAACCGCCCGCCTCGCTCTCGAAGTAAGCGACAATGCAGGGCAGCCGGTCGCTCAAATACCTTCGGTTGAACAGAATGCTGCGAATTTCCTCGCATTGCATGCGCCAGCACAGGTCCGACAGGATGAGCATGAGGTTTTCCCTGGAAACCGTGCCGTAATTGGGATTACTGTCGGGATCGCCTGAGGAGTCCCAGTACCGTTCATATTTGCTAATCAGGGTCAACTGGTCGATGACGCTGCGGCCGGCGGCTTTCGCCCACCACTCCAGCGCCGCCGCCCAGCATGAGGTGTTGTCGAATTGTAGAATGGGCGCGATTCGATTGTAGTCGATTGCCATAAGGCGTTGCACTCCATGGGCGGGGCAATGCTTCAATCACATCCCGCTTTATTCAAGATCTGATGAATAATTCATTATAAATATAATCCCCTTTGCAACATCATCACAATGTCCATTTAAATCCGGACGCGAGAACCTGGGAGCGTGTCCGAGAATCAGGAAATGTCGCGCGCAAGGGGGTTCCGGCGGCGCGTGGGCCTCTGCTTCGATAAGCGCGCCTTTAACAAAGGCGCACCAGCCGGCAAAAAAGGCGCCGGAATTCTAATCCGGCATTCAAGGCGAGTTCCCGCGACGGCGCTGAAAGCGGCAATTTCCCGGGCGGCAGTGGGACACATTGCAATTGGCGCATCCGCTGCGGAGACAGAAGCTGCCCGTGATTCTGATCCGAGAGGGGGTGCGGTGTGCGCAAATTGCTCGCGTTTTCTTCCCAAATCTGCACTAAAATATCTCCGAAAATCGAACCGAATTCCTGAAGCGTACCCAATGGAGCTTTGCCGGGATCTTCTCGAACCAAGGGGTGGAGTGGCCTTTTTGAAAAAGACTTTTGTTCCGCTTCCATACTCCCCAGGGAATTGCCCGCAGGCACCGAAAAGCAAACGCAGTCTGCTGAAAGGGAAAGCTCATGTCGACCATCCGATCCGAGGATTCCGGCGGCTCGCCGTGTATTCCGGCCCGCTTCCCTGCTTCATCAATCGCGGAAACCCAGCGGCATGCGGCCGGCGAAACAGCACGCCATTGCTGCCTTTCGCTCTCCCGGCACGTCCGCGCCGGTATGCTCTCCCTTGCGGCGCTGCTCATCGCCGCATCCCGCCCGTTTCCTGATCCCGCGGGAGCGCAACAGGAATGCTGCATCCGCGAGGTGTACACGGCACCGTTCAGCGTGCCGGCCGGCGAAAACCAGGGTTGGAGCCGGTTCTTTTCCTCCGGAGTCGGGAGCCCGCTCCACGGCAAACTAGCCGGCATCGAATGTCCCCCCCTCGAGGTTTCCCTCACAGGCAAAACCCTCAGTCACGATTACCGCTTTGTCGGCGAAGTGGAGACCGAAGGTGTCGCGCAGAGAGATCCGCAAGGCCGTCTTATAGGAAACTGGGTGGCGAGGGTCCGGCTGATCGACCCCGACCATGGCAACGCCGTACTCAGGGAAGCTCGGCCCGTTTCCTGGACCGGAAGTATTACCGACGGTCTTAACCACAAGATCTACAATTACGACCCCTCGACCGATTCGCTCACTCCATCTTGGGTGGACCGCACGGGGGAGCTGGGAAAACAGTTCGGCGACCTCGGTCAGCTCATCCATCGATACGAGCGAAGGCCGACGTCCTGTATGGTCGAACCGGAGAGGGAAACAATCAGAGCCGGTGAGACGGCCACCATCTATCTGAGAGAAATCCGGGCCGCAGACGGATCCCCGCCTCAGCCTTGGCAGCGAATTATCGTGAGGGTTGAAAAGGGCAGAATCCTCGACGCTCCCAAGAGAGCGCAGGGGAACGGAGAAGAAGCGGTCTTCGAAGCGAAAAATGGAACCGTCCAATTCAGGTACAAAGCGCCCGAGGAATGCGAAGATCTCACGGAAACGATCACCGTCTTCAATTCCTGCACGAAGCGCTCCAAGGATGCGGTGCCCCTGGAACATACGACCAGGGACGAGCAGATCGCGTCGAAAGAACTCAAAGTCAGGGTCTCACTGCCGGAAAGCCTCTCGATCGAGCTCGAAAAAATCAGGGTGCGTCCGGATGAGAACATGCTCGTCCAGCTGCGCGACATAGTGGACAAGGAAGGCAAGCGCCCCGAACCCACGACCGAAATCCTCGTCGAGGTGAACCAGGGGAACCTAATCGCCGGAGACAAAAAGGGCAGAAGCCTATATGTTCCCGTTGGAGAGGGGAGTGCAGCCTTGACCTACCAGGCGCCGCCGGAATGCAGGAAGGCAACGGAGAGGCTCACCGTGAAGAACCGGTGCGTGAAAAGAACCCACATCGAGCAGACCATCTACCGAATCATCGGCGAAAGGACGTTCGATGTCGAATGCCTCCGCTGGATGGTGACCGTGGATCTCCACCTCTCCAGCCCCTTCGTGCCGGAACCGGGCTTGATGACTATCGCCGATCTCGCCATGCGCGTCGTTTTCGACGATGTGGGATTCGAGTCGTGGCCGGCTGATGACCCGCTTGGAGGATGCTGCGCGGTGGACAGCGATGAGGGAAAGGGCAGTTTTACAAGGTTCGTGTTGAACGACACACTCGACGAGGGAGGCGCCCGCCACCGCCCGCGCTTCATCAAGGGCCCGCCGAAGGAATTCGATGCCACATTAATGGTATCAACAGACGAAGAGGCAATGCGGAATCCCAGGACAGGAAAGACGCACTCGCCGCCGGATAAGGTCCGGATGCTCTTCTGGACGAGCATGGGCCTCATGGCAACTCATTGGGGGGGACCCATCGGCTCGACCACTCTGGAGGATTTCAAACTCGAGTTCGAAGCGCCCTGGCGCGACCTGATTTCGGGGCGCCCCGTCACGCTGAAGATCCCCTATGAAGGGGATAGAGACGAGGCCGGCATGTGGACGATCACTTTCACTCCCCGGAGCGGAAACTGAGTGGTGGTTCGTTGATGCCGTCAGCCGGCAACCCCTCTGCGGTTATGCCGGGCGGAGGCAAGGCTGCGGGGCGGCGTCCGGTTGCTCAGGGACGTTCTCCCAGCTGTGCGCGGCAACCAGGACTGGCGCGGCCTTTGCCCGTTCTCCAGCACCGTGAAGGCCGATTTTCTCCGGCCGATCCTTTCTCCAGCCCTGTTTGTCGTCTTGGTCTTTTGGAAATCTGCGTCGTTCTCCTTGCCAAAACTCCGGCATGGCTCGTACCATTCTGGAAATTGCCTTAAAACATCACTGAGGAGAGGTTGCCTATGCATCCCACCATGTTCGCGATATGCACCTGGGCTTTATTCATGCTCGCACCAGGTCGGTACGAAGATGGCCGGGCAAGAATCGCCGGGTAGTCATTATCGTCGTGCCTCGCTGACTTGCGGCAAGAATCGAACGCCACCACTCCGTCGCAATACTCCGGATGCGGCGAAGGTATCCCGGTGGTGGGATGGACATGGTTTGCCGTTCAATTGGGGGGAGGATACTGAAGCTTTGCCGCGCACACAACGGCATGTGTCGTTATCGCGCGCTTTAATCTTAAAGGAAAGCGCTTATGACAAAAGAAAGGACTGGTGAAAAAGCGGGGTGGATTGGCGGTTGGGCGGGGAGCTTCATTTGGGTCCTTATCCTGGCAGGCCAATTCTTTTATAGACAAAGATTTGGGCCAGGCATGCTCGGCATAGCCCTGACCGCGGCCGCCATTGTCGCCGTGCTTTACTGTGTGCCGTGGCGGCACCCGTCAACACCCTATTGGAAGCTGATGCTAGCCCCCTACGGCTTTTTTTTCATCGCTATTGCATGGGCAGTCTGGTCCTTCGGCGGCATTGAGAGC
>CAZLHW010000028.1:15925-16797 GCA_964559085.1 uncultured Acidobacteriota bacterium
CCGCTCTCAGCCCGTTTGGACTTTTAAGCAGTAAAAGAAGGGCGGAATCAGACACCCAAACGGATGCCGCATCGGGCGGAGATTCCGCTGCGCCCCACTCCCGCCGGTGAGCGCTCGAGCGCCGGGTGCGCCACACCACACGCCATCGGATAGGACGCCCGATTCCGTGCAGCCGCTGCAGGAGGCTCGAAATGGGAGCATTATTGAGCTGGCTATTTGCTTCAGGATGCTGCCCGGGTGTTGAATTACGATAAGGATTGCCAAAGGGGGAGTGCGGTTGCCGCAATGCTCAGCTCTGAGCTCCGGAAATCTGGAACAAAGTAATCCTGTCTCAGGGAACAAGGGATTTTACGGCACCCAGCGGGCTGAGTTGCGGCTTCAAAACGGCAGCGGGCCCGCGCACCAATAGAAATTCTCCATCCGGCATCAGATATTCTTTCGCAGCCTGGCGGATTGCATCCGCGTCCAGGCGCCGGATCTGATCCGGGAAAGCGGACGCGTAATTGCTGCCCAGGCGATAGAGCTCTGAATCAAGAAGGATGCCGCATAAGCCGGCGGCAGAGCGCAATTCCCGATCGAACTCTTCAAGCAACTGCTTTCGGGCGGATTCCAGTTCTTCAGCCGGGATAGCTGAATACTTCATTTCTTCCGCCGCCTTTTCAATTTTACGAATCTCCTCAACCGCTTGATCGGCCGCGGCTTGTCCCTGGATATAAAAGGGCCCCGGCATGCGCCGCCCTTCAAAACCCACGGTTAATAAAGAGGTCGGCAGGATCGTTGTCAGTCTCTCCTGGAAAATACGCGCCGCCAAGAGGGCGCTGCCGAAGGCGGGCAGGTTGTGTAGGCAGGAGGATGGGAGGTGCATCGAATGC
>CAZLHW010000029.1:0-9473 GCA_964559085.1 uncultured Acidobacteriota bacterium
TGGCACACGTGCTCGAAGGGATTTTCAACTTGCCTTTTGCCGCCGCAAAAAGGGCCTGTTTTTTGATCGTGTATACGACATACTCCCGATTGTTTATCAGCCGGCGTGTGCCCTTCGGGTGTTTTTCCACTTCAAGATCTTCAACCCAGAAACCTGTGAGAGGAGGATTTTCCTCAAGTTGAATCCCGTTGATCCCGACCTGAGTATAGAGCTGGTAGGAGAGCGTAACCTGTTCGCCGGGGTAGGCTGAAGTTCGGTCCACCTCCGCCTTGACGAAGACGGCATCTCCAACGGTTCGTCGGAGGGGAACCGCTTCTTCGAACACATCGAAGGGATCGATCGGCGGCGCCGAAGGCGCGGGACTTCGCGGCGCAGAGGTTACACGCACTTGCAGCGGTTGCGTTTTATAGACGGTGCCTCCTACACGGACCTCCACCGGATCAATGGTATACTGTCCCTCTTTTTCCGGGATGAGTATGTATATAAAACTTTTGCTGCTGCTGGACCTTCCGTTAATCCAATGAAATTGAGTGCTGGTGTTTGGCCCGGAAACAATTTTAAATCCCCGCAGCCGCGGAAGCCTTGGAGTTTCGGCATCGCCGCTGCCTCTGCCTGAAACTGTAATTACGAGCTGAAACTGGTCTTGTATCCCGACCGTATCGCTTCCGACGGATGCCGTCACCTGTACGTCCTGTCCCGACATGGTCGGGCATGGCGATACTATTAAAAGCAGCAGTAGAAGGATTCGAGATTCGAGATTCTGGATTCGTGATTGCAGGCTCGAAAAAGGCCGATGGCCCGGGAAATCCACACGCCTATCACGAATCTCGAATTTCAAATCTCGAATCATCCTATCCCTACCAATCCTTTTCATTTGCTTCCCGTCGCGCCCGACCTTCCAACATTTTGCGCTGCTGTTCGCGTTCCTGGCTCAGTACCGCGTCCAGTATCTGGAGCGCCTGTTCTCTGCTAATAGATCCTTCGCGCCGGGCTTCCTGTTGCCTTTGGGATCGTGGATCTCCGTTCTGTTTATTCCGATTTCCGGAAGATGCCTGCTTGTTCTGCTGCGGTCTTTCGTTGTCGTTGCCGGGGGAGGCTTGTTCCCGGGTGGACGTGTCCGGATTCGGCTTCCTCCGGCTGGAATCGGCCTGAGGCTGCTGCTTCAGTTTCATCAGGGCCAGCTCGAGGTTGTGCTTCGCATCGCCGTCTGCAGGGTTCAGCCTCAGCGCCTGAATGTATGCCTCGGCCGATTCCTTGAACCTGCCCATGGAATACAGTGCATTGCCGGTGTTGTACCAGCTTTTTTCCTTTGTCTCCTTATCTCCTTTGTCGATGGATTGACGGAGAGACTGCAGGCCCTGCTCATATTTTTTCTGTTTGATGAGCGAGTTCCCGAGATTGTAGAGAATCTCCGGTTTGCCCGGATTTTTTACCTGTGCTTCCAGGTAGGCCTTTTCCGCTTCTTCAAACTTCCCCTCGGCAAAAAGGCGGTTCCCCTTTGCGTTTTTTGACGCAACGGAATCCGCCATCAAAATCGAGGGCACAGCCAGAAGCGCCGCAGCGGCAAATGCCGCCGCATGCCGCCGCACGACTATCGACCGCTTTTTATCTTTGCGAACCATGTCTCTCCGGGCCTGCGCCTTGCGCAGATCCAGGATGCCGCGGCGAGCAACAGAATTGCGGCAGCCAGCGGATACTGGAATCGGTCCTCATAGTTTTGAAAAAGTCTGGATTCCAGCTCCTTTTTTTCAAGACTGGAAATATCATTATAAAGAGTGTCGATCTCATTTTCAGATGTTGCTGCGCGCAGATAGCGTCCTCCGGTCTCCGATGCTATCCGCGCCAATGATCTTTCATCGAGGCTGCTGATGACAACCCGGCCTTCCGGATCCTTCCGGTATTCAAGGACATCGCCCGTGGCGTCGCGGATCGGAATCGGCTGGCCCTGAGGTGTCCCGACCCCAACGGTATAAATAATGACGCCGGAGTCTTTTGCCCGGCGCACGGCCTTGTCCACCTCCCCTTTCAGATCTTCCCCGTCCGTGAACAGAATCAGGACCTTGTACTTCCTCTCCTTTGCAATAAAGGCCGCGGCCGCCGTCTCGATGGCGGCCGCCAGGGAGGTGCCGGGTTCGGGGATCATGCCCGCTTCGGCTGCATCGAGAAAAAGTTCAATAGCGCCATGATCCAGCGTCAGCGGGCACTGAATCAGGGCCGCCCCTGAAAAAGCAACCAGACCGATGCGACCCCCTTCGGATCGCTGCAGCAGCCTTCGAATGGCCCCCTTGGCTTTTTCGAGCCGGTTGGGAGCGACATCCTCCGTGTTCATGCTGAAGGAAGTATCGAGAGCCGCGATAATATCGACACCGCGGCGATGCACGGTTTCCAGGCGCGTCCCCCATTGGGGGCGTGCAATCGACAGAATGGCAAATCCGAAGAATCCCAGCAGAAAAACTGCGCGAACAGCTGCCTTCGTTCGGCTGAATTCCTCTGTGAGCCGCGGCGCGAGCGAGGGACCAACCAGCGCCTCCAGCTTTTTTCTCCGGCTTCGAAAAGACCAGAAGAAAAAAACCCCCAGCGCCGGGAGCGCCCACAGCAGGTTGAGGTATTCGGCTCTTGCGAAACGCATAATCCGTCGTCCGCCGGCAGGGGCTTGCCGGCAGCCGCAAAATCACCGCCGACGACCCGCTGACGGCTATCCACTGCCTTTACGGCAGTTTTCTAAAACGTGTATAGCCCGCGATGGTTCCAAGAAAAACCAGGGCCAGCGCGGGCGCAAGGAAATCGATGAAACGTTCGTTATAGTGTGTATAGGTTTTTACCTGAATTTTGGTTTTCTCCAGTCGGCCGATGCTGTCGAAAATATTTTCCAGCGAAGGCCTGTCCGTTGCGCGATAATAAATGCCGCCCGTGGTTTCCGCGATCTGTTTTAAAGAGGCTTCGTCGATTTCCACCTCCAGGTCGGCATAGACCTTCCCATAGACGGGGTCCTCCACGGGAAACCTGGCCGTACCCGTGGAGCCCACCCCTATGGTGTAGATTTTCACGCCAAGAGTTCTGGCGATCTCTGCGGCATCCAGAGGCTGAATCTCACCCCGATTATTGACGCCATCCGTGACAAGTATGATGACCTTGGATTTTGCCTTGCTGGTTCTCAGGCGGTTGAGACAGGCGGCCAGGGCGTTGCCTATGGCGGTTCCATCTTCAATCGATCCCAAATGCGTGTTGTCCAGAACATACCGCAAGGTCCCATAATCCAGCGTGGACGGGCATCGCGTGATTGCCTTTGCGGCGAAAACGACCAGTCCCGCGCGGTCCTGCTGCAATCCTTCCACGAATTTTCCTACAACCATCTTCGCTACGTGAAAACGGTTGTGCGGTTGGAAATCCTCGGCCGCCATGCTGCCCGAAGCATCCAGAGCAATAATAATGTCGACGCCTTCGGCGAGCACCTCTTCCGCCTGAGTGCCTTTCCGGGGGCGTGCCATTGCGAAGATCGAAAGCATCAATCCGATCATGCAGGCTGCAAACAGCGCATGCGTGCCGTAGACCGTCCACGATGTCCGAATGCCCTCCAGCGCCAGAGTCGACGAAAACCGCAGGCTTCCTTGCCCCCGGCGCGTGCGCCGGATATACCGCCATACGAGGAGCGGAATGAGAAGCAACAGCAGGAAAAATTTCGGATTTGCAAAATGCATAGTAGACGCCTGTTGTGGGTCGTCAGCCGTTTAACATCGGGGCGCGACTCCGTCCCGGAGCGATATAAATTTTAGCCCCGAAACCCTCATTTCTCGGGCACCCGCATCGTACCGTCGGCGGCTGCCTGCCGCCGGCCGGCGGACTTTCTCGCTTCCGCCAGAATCTGCAGCGCACTCTGCGATGCCGCTTCATGCTCTGCAGTGGTCGGGGCGTACCTGGCGAACTTTACGATATCGCAGCGACTCAGAAAATCTTCAATCAGCCTCCTGCCTTCGGTGTCCGGCTCTGTCCGATCCTGCAGCGATTCCATGATTTCGGACGTCGTTTGTTCTGCCGTATGGATACCGTAAGCCCCCTCCAGAATCTTTTTGACGATTTCGGATAAAGCAACATAAAACGCTTTTTCCTCTCCGCTGCCGGGAAGGCCGCGTGCGAGCAGGCGGCGCAGATCGGTTTCGGCGCGGTCGAGAAGACTTTGCGTCTGCGCCGGAGTGAGGGGAAGCGGCGCTTTGCGTTTACGCCGCCGGTAATGCCGGAGAAGCGCTGCAAACACGGCACACGCTGCGATAAGCCCGGCCCATAAAAGCCAGCGTACAGGCTCTTTCAATTCGGCCTGCTTTTTGAGATCTTTCAGAACCGGATCCTTCTCCGTAAGAACGCTGCGGATTTCAATTTCTACCGTAGGGCTTTGCGCTGCAATTTCAGTCCCTTCCGCCGTCTTAATCGTCACCGGGATGGCGGGAAAGGAAAATTTTCCGGTTCTGTATACTGCAATGTCTATGCGCGTGCGATGCCGCACGATCGGTTTGGCTGGCGCGGACTTGGGCGCCTGCTCCGCGCCGCTTGGCGCGGGAATCAAGCCGGAAGAGAAATCAAGGATGCGGAAATCTCCATTTTCTGCTGCGGGCCTGGGCACCTCGACTTGATAGCCTTCCGGCATCGCGATATCCATCTCAATCCGGACAGGGTCCCCCACGGTAGCTGTCGTTGGATGAGCTTGAAGCTGCAGGCTCACTTCCGGCGGAACGGGATTTGAGGAGGGCTTTGTCTGCCCCAGCGCGAGGATGTGCAGCAGGAGCAAGCAGGTTGCCGCGGCGACGCGTGCTTTATCTGCAATCTTGCGGTAGGCCCGGGATCTCACCGTATTCTTCTCGCTCGTTCCTCAAAAAACCGTATCAGCGGCACATCGTAAGGCTTGTCGGTTTCGATGCTCAAATGGTCTATTCGATGCGCGTTAAAAAACTTCGCAAGCCTGACCTGATTTCTGCTCCAGTTCGCGCGGAATGTTTCCCGCACCCACGGCAATGCCGTATCCAGCCGTACGATTTCTCCGGTTTCGGCATCTCGGATTTCCAGGATGCCTACGTCCGGAAGCTCTTTTTCTCTGGGATCGATGATCTGCGCGATAATGACGTCGTGCCGGCGGTTGGCTGCCTTCAGAGACTGCTCAAAGCCCTGATCGAGAAGGTCGGAGATGAGAAACACAACGGATCTTTTGTGCAGAACCAGATTCAGGTGTTCCAGCGCTTTCTGGATGCAGGTGCCGCGATGTTCCGGCTTGTAGAAGAGCACCTCTCGAATCACCCGTAGCACATGCGTACTGCCGCGCCGCGGCGGGAGGAACTTTTCCACCCGGTCCGTGAATAGAATGGCGCCCACGCGATCATTATTCTTGATGGCGGAAAAGGCCAGCAGGCCGGATACTTCGGCGATGATTTCGGATTTGGTTTTGTCCGCGGACCCAAAAGCTCCGGAGGCGCTCATGTCAATCAGCAACATGACGGTCAGCTCGCGCTCTTCCACATAACGTTTGACGAAAGGCCTGCCCGCGCGCGACGTCACATTCCAGTCGATGGTTCGAACATCATCGCCGTGCTGATACTCCCGAACCTCGTCGAATTCCATGCCCCGCCCCTTAAAGACGGAATGGTATTCGCCCGCCAGGGATTCGTTTACAAGCCTGTTGGTGGTGATCTGTATCCGCCGGATTTTTTGAACAATCTCTTTCGGCAACATAGTACGCAATTACGAATTACGAGTGACGAATTGCCAATTGAAACATGCAGAGGCTGTTCCTGCCACGCGTTGGCAGGATTGTTCCCCCGGCCGTCCGCGCATTTTTTAATTCGTAATGCGTCGCTCGTAATTCGGCATTCTGTTTAAGGGACCTGGACGGCGTCGAAAATTCGGCTGATGATGGATTCCGTTGTCATCTCTTCGGCCTCGGCCTCATAGGTGAGCAGGATCCTGTGTCGAAGCACGTCCATTCCTATTGCCTTGATGTCTTCCGGGGTGACATAGCCGCGGCCCTTGATGAACGCATGCGCACGGGCTGCCTGTGCCAGATAAATGGTTGCGCGCGGAGATGCTCCGAACTGGATCAGGCCCTTCAAATCCAGCTTGAATTCCTGAGGCTTTCGCGTGGCGAAAACGAGCTGGACGATGTAGTCCTTGATACGATCGTCCATGTAGACTTCCTTGACCACTTCCCGCACGCGAAGTATGTCTGCAGGATTTACAATTTTGCGGATGGGAATGGGTGCATCCTGCGACATCAGATCGAGTATCCGGCGTTCTTCCTTCGGATCCGGATAGTCGATTTTCAGTTTTAGCATGAAGCGGTCGATCTGAGCTTCCGGCAAAGGGTAGGTGCCTTCCTGCTCGATGGGATTCTGGGTGGCCAGCACCAGAAAGGGCTCTTCCAACACGTAGGTGTTGTCGCCGATTGTGACCTGTCTCTCCTGCATGGCTTCCAGCAGCGCGCTCTGTACCTTTGCGGGCGCTCTGTTGATTTCGTCGGCCAGAATAATGTTGGAAAAAACGGGGCCTTTTCGGGGGATAAAGCTCCCATCCTTCTGGTTGAAAATCATTGTCCCGATCAGGTCTGCGGGAAGCAGATCCGGTGTAAACTGGATGCGCTGAAATTTTGTATCGATCGCGGAGGCCAGCGTTTTAACGGCCAGCGTTTTTGCCAGGCCGGGCACCCCTTCCAGAAGGATATGACCGCGCGTGAGCAACCCGATCAGCAGGCGCTCAATCATGTATTTCTGGCCGACGATTGCGCGGTGCACCTCGGCGATCAGCTGTTCGACAAAGCCGCTTTCGTTTCTGACTTTCTGATTGATTTCGTTGACGTGTGCAGCGATTTCCACCGGTTTCTCTCTTCCGAATAAGGGCAAGGAATTGGTTTTTGAGCACGCAGCGAAAATAAAATACTAGTGAAGGGCGCTCGCCAAGTCAAATCTGTTGGGGAATGCGGGAGTCGGGCGCGCCGCGCGAACGGGCGCGTCCGATCCTGTTGGTGAGGGGGTAGAAAACCTTTCCGCCGGCGGCCGCAAACCTCAACGGCTCGAGGATGGAACGTTCTATCCTTTGTTGAGCGAAGTGAGGAATTCGCTGTTGTTCTCGGATTTCCGGAGTTTATCCAGGAGCAGATCCATCGCTTCATCAATAGAAAGCGGGTTAAGCACCTTGCGGAGAATCCAGATTTTATTGAGGTCCGAGGCTTCCACCAAGAGCTCTTCTTTGCGGGTTCCGGATCTATTGATGTCTATGGCCGGGAAAATGCGCTTGTCGACCAGTTTCCGATCCAGGATGATTTCCATGTTGCCGGTGCCTTTGAATTCTTCAAAGATAACGTCATCCATACGGCTTCCGGTGTCGATCAGGGCTGTGGCCATGATTGTCAGGCTGCCGCCTTCCTCGATCTTTCGTGCGGCGCCGATGAATCGCTTCGGCTTTTCGAGAGCATTGGCGTCCACGCCGCCCGAAAGCACCTTGCCGCTGGACGGCACTACCGTATTGTAGGCGCGCGCCAGCCGTGTGATGCTGTCCAGCAGAATGACGACGTCTTTCTTGTGCTCGACCAGCCTCTTGGCTTTTTCCATGACGATTTCGGCGACCTGAACGTGCCGCGACGCCGGTTCGTCGAAAGTAGAACTGATCACCTCGCCTTTAACCGATCGCTCCATATCGGTGACTTCTTCAGGGCGCTCATCAATCAGAAGAACGATCAGATAGATCTCGGGGTGATTGGTGCTGATGGAGTTCGCAATATTCTGCAGCAGCATGGTTTTGCCGGTCCTGGGCGGGGATACGATGAGGCCGCGCTGTCCCTTGCCTATGGGAGTGAAAATATCCATAACGCGCGCGGATAGATTTTCCCGAACAGTCTCGAGCCGAATTCTCTCATGGGGATACAAAGGCGTCAGGTTGTCGTAAAAGATGCGGTGGCGCGCTTCTTCCGGCGGCTCGAAATTGACGGCATCCACTTTGACAAGGGCGAGGTAGCGTTCGCCTTCATTCGGCATGCGGATCTGCCCGGAAACGATATCGCCGGTGCGAAGGTCGAATTTCCGGAGCTGCGACGGCGAAATATAGATGTCATCGGGTCCCGGCAGATAGCTGTAATCGGGAGAGCGAAGGAATCCATAGCCTTCGGGCAACACTTCCAGCACGCCTTCGGAAAAAATGAGACCATGCTTTTCTGCCTGAGCCTGCAGGACGGCGAAGATAAGGTCCTGTTTGCTCATTTTGCCGGCCTCTGCAATCTTATATTTCTTGGCGATCTTGGCGAGTTCTTTGATGTTGAGCGCCTGCAATTCGCTGATGTGCAGCTGCTCCCCCTCTTTGTCCAGGGCTTCCTGAATGGAGATCTTTTTATCGCCTGAAACGTTGTTCCGGGTATCCTTTTCTGCCATATGCCACCTATTTGGGTTGAGATTTGAGCCGGTGCAAGTGCGGACCGCCAACGATTGAATACGTTAACTTACACTTGCACCGCAGTATTTGCCAGAGCATTTTGACGGCTCCGGGGTCGGTTCGACAGGATGACCGGCTACATCCGGAGTTCCTGTTTCGCTTTGGCCAGGACCTCCTCGATGCCGTCCAGAGTGTTGTTGTGGCGCGCCTTATACAGATCTTCAAGATATTGCTTGGCTCTGGCCGCAAGTTGTCCGTTCAGCACCACGCACTTGGCAAAGGAATCAATGGCGCCCTCGGGATCCTTGTTCTGCCATTTGCACATGCCGATGTAGTAGTAGGCATCCTCGCGCTTTGGATCAAACTTGGCCACCTTTTCATACAATTCCTGAGCTTTGGGGTAATCCTTTGTTGCGTAGATGCCGGATGCCAGAACGCCGTACGCGAAAGCCCGCGTGGCATTCCATTGAGGTTCCTGAACATTCGGCGGCACCTTGTCGCCATAGACATCCAGGACCTTCTTCAGCAGACCCGTTGCCGATGCGACATCCTGCTTTTGAATGTAGACTTGAGCCATTTTTATGGCGGTGTCGTAGCCTTGGGGCTCCTCCATCGGGAATTCAGCCAGCATCTTTTGGCCGATTTCCAGATATTTGTCCAGGTTCTGCATCTTCAGGTAAATATCGGCGAGCGCCGGTAACAGAGCCTTGTTTGGATTTATGGCGTACAGCTTTTCGGCTGCTTCCGCCGCCTTCGGCATATTGTTGGCTTGATAATAAACCTGCAGCAGGGCCTGCTGCAGCATTGCCTGGGTGGGCTTCAGATGCTGCGCCAAAAATTCGTCTGCGCCCACCGGGATCTGCTCGTCCGCTACCGTCTTCTCCGTTGGCAGAACTGCGAGCAGGGCTTCTATCATGGAGACAGCCTTGGCGGAATCGTTTTTGGCGATGTGGGGTTTCACGCTTTCCATGTAGTCGTTTGCGGCATATAGGAGAAGCCTTGAAATCGGGCGCTCTTTGATGAAACTCAGCAAGGCATCGGCCCTCTTCTGCGCATCGGCCTCGTTTTTGATG
>CAZLHW010000029.1:9483-12701 GCA_964559085.1 uncultured Acidobacteriota bacterium
TAATCGGAGAGCGGAGAGAGTTTTTCCTGCAGGGCGAATGTGTTGGAGCCACCTAAAAATAGGATCGCGACGGCGAAGCCTGCAAGTCTATGGATGTGCCTTCGAGTATTACATTTCATAGCATTACTCCTGGAAATAAGGGGCCTGTCAACGACATCCCGATCTTGATAATTTAGGCGCGAATTTCCCGAATAAGGTTCGGGAATAAAACTCGCCAGGCTATTTTGCGACTTAGGTTCTAATGGATTGGGCGGTTCTGTCAAGCCAAATTACTCGCTGGATCAAAGCACTCCTGGAGGTGTTGTGTCTCGGAGCTCCGGACCCGTTAAGCTTTCGGCGCGCTTCGATCCTGCAGCTTTGTCAGCATCCAGCGGTTCCCGGGATACCACAACATTTTCCTGAGTTCGTAGTGTCCGGACAATCGCTTTCCATTGAACGCCAGCGCCAGCTGCTTCGGCGATTTTTCGGTGATCTCAACCGTTCCTTCGTCCCAGACAGACACCCGGCCCCGGCCGAATGCCTGTTCCTCAAAGCACCCGTCGCCGATCGATTCCGCCGGGAAGGTCTCCCGTTCAATGGCAAGCCTTCTTTCTCCGCCGCGGCAAGGAGGTTCCTTCAGGAGGGACCAGGAGCGCAATCCGTCTCCATAAAGGATCCGCAGGTCGAAATGGGATCTTCCGGCTCTGTGCTGATGAATTATGTATTCTGAGACCATGGGATGTTTCCGGCGCTTGCCCCCACTGCTAAAATGTGCCAGTATTTTGACCTAAAGAACCATGGACATCCAAGTTGAATCGAGTGGGAAGCGTCGAATCGTCCGCATTAACGGCAAAGTTACCTTTGAATACTGTCCGGATTTTCAAAGCCGCCTCGACTCCATCATGGATGAAGGGGTTCAGGAGGTGGTCCTTGATTTCAAAGAGGTCCCCTTTGTCGACAGTTCCGGTATCGGCGAAATTCTGCGGCTGTTCAAGCATATGAGAGAAGCCGGCGGCGAGGTAGTACTCCTCAATCCCAATCGAAAATTAAGGGATCTTTTCGCCATGTACCGTTTTGGTCAGTTCATGAAGATTTGCGAAGAGTCCGAGATGGATGCAAAGGACAAAGATTGTGCCCCTCGGTAATTTCCTGAAAATTTTATCCGTCGACCGATGCGTGATGCTGCTGTTGCTTGCCGCGATGCCGCTATCCGCCGCCCAGCAGCCAAGACGGAGCCCCCTGCCTGTCGGCGTCCAGCCGCCCGCCGTAAATCTGCCGTCCCTAATGAGCATGCGCGTGGAGGACGATAGAGTCACGGCGACGATCGCCAATACCCCCCTGCAAACGGTCCTCAAGGATTTTGCAGACCGGACAGGCATTATCTTCGAAGTGCGCAGCCAGCAGAATCCCCAGGTAACCGTGAATCTCTATGGTGTTTCCTTCGAGGAAGCGATTGAACGGCTCACGCCGGAATTCAACACCATTTTCTTTTACGATAATGCCTCCGGGTCTGCGCGGATTACCCTGGTGCAGGTGTTCCCCCGCGTGGATAGCGAGCTGCAACCCAGCATTGTTTATCTGGGCACGGGCGTTGTAACCAAAACAAACGACAGCATTGAAAACGCCGAGCAGGCCTTAAAAGCGCTGGAAGAAAGCAAGGATGCCGAGGTAAAAGAGCGGGCCGTTCAGATACTCGTCAATGCCAAAAGCGAAGAGGGAGTCAGGGCTCTGATAAAGGCGGTGTCGGATTCGGATCCGGCGGTTCGCGTTGCCGCGATTGAAGGCCTGGCGGCTTTGAATGCGCATGCGGCGTTGCCGGATATTTTGAGAAGTCTCAAAGATCGACATCCGGCGGTCCGCCAGAGTGCCGCCACGGCCATCGCCCTGCTTGGCACGGCTCAGAATGTCAAGGATCTGAGGCCTCTGAGTTTGGATAAGGATGCCGGCGTTGCGGCTGCGGCTGAAACGGCTATCCGAACACTGTCGACATCTGTTAAAAAGTGAGCGGATTTTTGCCGAAGGCGGCGCTCCGGGCCCTCGCGCCCGGCGAGATCCTTTCGATCGCGCGGACCGCATGTCTCAGTGATGCCGATTGTGTTCCCGAGGTTATCATGAGGAAAACTAGCCAATACACATTTCTGGTTCTTCTATCCGTGATGGTTTTTAGCGGATCGGCTTTGTGTCAGAATTTCTCCGAAGATCTGTTAAGGAGCAAAGTGGATGCCGTAATCCTGGAAGCCTACCAATCGGTTTCCTCCGTGTTTCCCTGCAAGCTGAAAGCCGGCGGCAAGCCCAAGATGCTAAGCTGGGAAGGCGTGGAAAAATGCTTCCATAAGGCATACAGCAAGGTTGATTGGGACGGCCTTTCCCGGAAGCTCCAGAAGATCCGCGAGGAGGGGCGCTATCAGAAGGTCGACATGACCCGCGCGATCGAGGCCTCTCTCAAAGCCCACACTTTGCCGTTCGATAAAGTCTTTCGTGTGAAAAATGACAAGGCCCTGCTGCCTTTGTCAAATTCGATACTCCGATCTCTTCCGGAGGATTCGCTCATCAATCTTCCGGTTTATGACAAGACCGGCAAGCAGATCGGCACATTTGCCGGAGGGTATACCTACGAAAAGATGGGTGCCATTTCCGGAAACATTCAGCGTCATTCGCTCTTTCAATATACAGATTCCAACGGAAAGATGCATTCGTCCTCGGACAAGCTGCTGCTGGATTCCTATGGCGTCCCCTGGAAAGATGCAAAGACGCAGCCCGGATTCCGCCTCACGTCGGAAAGATTGATGCCGAAACATTAAAATCCGGACCGCGGATCCCGGACCGGCTGCGAATTATTTCGATTTTGTCTCGGCGTACCAGCGGTTCTGCCGCGCGATACCCCGCAAAACTCCGACATCGGAGGATTCCAGGCCTGCTCTGCCCAGCATCCGACGCAGCGTCAGCATCATATGCTTTGAATTCTGCGGATGGAGGAATCCGATCTGGAGCAGAGCATTTTGGAGCTGGTCGTACATGGCCTCAGCCTGTTCCACCGATGCCAGCTTCGGGACACGGACCGGCTCCCGTTTGAAGTCCGCCAGGAGAAGCTCATAGCATACGATAAGAACAGCCTGGGAAAGATTCAGGCTGCCGGCTTTTTGCTGAGTCGGAATGCGAATCAGCAGCTGGCAGAGCTTCAGATCCTCATCAACCAGGCCGCTGTCTTCCGGGCCGAACACGCTGCCAACCATTTGCTC
>CAZLHW010000029.1:12711-16464 GCA_964559085.1 uncultured Acidobacteriota bacterium
TCCTCCGCCTGGCTGAGAATTTTCGGCGCGAGAGAGCGGGGCGTGCAGACTTGGGAGCGATAGCCGCCGCTTTTCCCCGTGGTCCCCACGAGGAAGCGGATTCCCCGCAGGGCGCTTTTCAGAGACCGGCAGGTTCTGGCGGAATCCAGAACACTTTTCCCGCTCTTGGCAAGGCGGTACGATTCCTCGTTGACGGCGCATTTCGGATTCGCGAGGATGAGGTGCGTCAACCCCATGTTGAACATGGCTCTGGCGGTCGAACCGATATTGCCCGGGTATTTGGTCCCGGCCAGGATGATGGCAATGTTTTCATTATTCATTTGGACAATCCCAAACAGCATGCAGCTTGTTGGCTGCCCGTTGAATGGCTATCCGCAAAACCCATCGGTTCAGGTCGGCGGCACGGCTTCATGGGCGCCTGTGCAGTTCGGATTCGCCTTCTCCATGTGTGCCTTATTAAATCCTCCGTCGACGGCGCCGCCGGGCGAAACCGTCGACAAGAATTCAGTATCAGGAGATGGAACTTAAAGGGTTGCCGGTCCCGCTTCGGCTTCCCAAGGATGCGGAGATCACACTGGGAATCGGCGCGGGCGCAACCTGCGCAACCGGCACTCCGCTCGGACTTCAAGCTTTTCAACGCGGAATCGCGGGAGGAAAGAAAGCCGGTCCGGGCCGCCTCCCTATCGAGCGGAATCGTCCGCTTTCGGCCCTCAAACCGATTCCAGCAGCTCTTTTGTTCAATGAAATCAGGACGACAGGTGGAATTCGATTTCGCGGACGTCTCCGAACGATTCGATCATGTATTTCTTTAGTTTGGCAACCAGCTTTTTCTCCGCCACACGAATAGCTTCGCGCGAAATCCCGTATCGGTCTGCCAGTTCCTGGAGCGTTTCCGGCTCATCGGCAATCAGCCTGCGCGTCAAAATCACCTTTTCCCGTTCGGAGAGAGTGTCGGCGAATTCGGCGAACCTTTTTTCCAGAAGCTCGCGGAATTCTCCCTGGGCTATTTTCTCATCCACGCTCTGTTCCATCAGGCGAAGTGTATCAATGTAGTGCGTGTCGCCGTCATCATTGCCGATCGGAGCGTCCAGCGATATATCCATCCCCGTCATGCCTTGTTCCACTTCCCGCAATTCCTGTTCGTCCACGCCCAGATTTTCAGCGAGCAGTTTGGAGGTGGGCGCGATTCCTTTGGCCTCAAGTTCGCGCTTCTCGCGGTTGAGGTTCATGAGAATTTTTCGCCGCGTATTGGTTGTGCCTATTTTCACCATGCGCGCATTGTCCAGGAGGAATTTCAGGATATAGGCTTTGATCCACCAGGCCGCATAGGTGGGAAGGCGCGTTCCTCGATAGGGATCGAAGCGCTTGACGGCCTGTATCAATCCGAGATTGCCTTCCTGGATAAGGTCGAGCAGGTTGCGGTACACCTTGTGATAGATCATGGCAATCTTCACCACGAGCTTGAGATTGGAGGTCACCAGACGATAGGCGGTCTCACGGTCTTGGGTCTCGTGGTATTTCACTGCAAGTTCGTGCTCCTCCTCTCTGCTCAGAGGCACAAAACGGCTGATTTCGGCCATGTACCGGCGAAGCGGATCATACGGAGCAAGCTCCGTGGGTCCCTTGACGGCATAATCCATCATGTCATTGGTTGATTCTGGTACAACGAGCTGCTCCGCAAGCGTTTCTTCAGTTTCCGACATAGCCTTCATTATACGGGATGATGCCGAAACAAGCAAAAGCCCTCAGTCGGAATTGGGTTCTCTTTGCAAAATTTCACGTTGTCAGACCGATGGGAGAGTCTGTACCATTCGGATCTCAGCTTTAAGGAGGAACGTATGAAGCGCTGCTATCGAGTAGGGATTCTGCTGCCCGTCCTGGCGGTTCCTTTGTTGATTGCCTCCGTAAAAGGGGACGCCGCAAAGGGCAAAGTGCTTTACAGCCGTTGCTCCGCCTGCCATGGGAACTCCGGAGAAGGCAATGAAGCGATTGCAAAAGCTTTGGGAGTAAAAATACCCGCCCTCGGTTCGCAGGAGATCCAGGCACTGGACGACGCGGCACTTAAAAAGATCATTGTCGAGGGCAAGGGAAAGATGCAGGCCGTCAAGCTTTCAGATGCTGAAGTTGCGGATGTGATCGCTTTTGTGCGAAGCCTCAAAAAGGCCCCGGGGAAGTAAGGCGTATCAGGAGACAATCCTTGATTCGGCTGTTTCGCGCGCGGCGATCGGGGGGCGACGCGATTTTGCCGCAGCCGCGGAGGATGTCTGGATGCTGATAATGCCTTCGCTTTCCGCTCCCCAGAGGTCATTCAGAACCCCGGGGTCGGTGGCCCCTCTATAATCGGGCCTGGCGGCTATCCCGACCCATGCATTGCGGCCGCTGTTTTTGGCTATGTACAAGCAGCGGTCGGCCAAGGCGAGAATCTCCTGCCACCCGAAGGCATCGGGTTCGAATCCAAAGAATGGCCAGGAAGAGTATCCTATGCTGCATGTCAGCCGCAAATTTTTATCATTTGCGATCGCGAATGGGGGCATGGCGATTTTCGACCGAATACGCTCTGCCAGGGTAGCGGCATCGTTTTCCCGAGGGCCGCGGGCAATAACCAGGAATTCTTCTCCACCCCAGCGTATGGTTGTGTCCGATTCGCGAACCGCGGAAAGCAATACGGAACCCATTTGCCGCAACACGCGATCTCCCGCCGCATGCCCAAGGCTGTCGTTGACCTGCTTGAAGTGATCGATATCGATAATCAAAAAGCTGATGCTGTCGGCCTCTTCGCCGCCGGCGCGCCAGTCCTCCCTGGAAGCCAGTGTGCGCCGGATGCGCGCAAGGTCTTCGGCAATTGAAAACTCCAGGAATCTACGGTTTTTCAAGCCGGTCAGGGGATCGGTGATGCTGAGCCGTTCCAGATCGGCGTTGGCCATCGCCAATTCGGAAGTGCGGGCGGATACAAGATTTTCCAACTGGTGCGTCCGGTTTTGAAGATGCCGCAAACGCCATCGAAAGGCAAGCCAGGCGGCGGATCCGAGCAATGCAAAAATCGCGGCAATCGCCGGCCAGGTATTCCACCAGGGGGGGCGGATTTCGAACGAAAGGGATGCGGGGATGCTCCACGGCCCGGAGCCGACGCGGCATCGGACCTCATAAACATAGGTTCCGGGCGGAAGACCGGCATACCGCACCTCACGAAACCTGGAATCATGCCATTCCGCTTCAAGGCCTCTAAGGCGCGTTCCGAATTCAATCTGGGATTCCTGTAAAAAGCTTAAGACGGTGAAGTTCGCTTTGAATTCGTTTTGCCGGTGCGAAAAAGTCTGCTTAATATCTCCCGATTCCTCCAGAGGTTTGTCCGCCAGAGTGGCACTTAAAAACACCGGCTTTGGTGGCTGAAGCTTGCTGAAATTCGAACTATTCCGATACAGGCTCAAGCCCGAGCTTGTCCCGATGAAAATGCCGCCGTCCCTGTCGGCCAGGAATGCCATGGCGTCAATGTCATCTCCGGCAACCCCATCTTCCGTTGTGAAATGCCGGACCCCCTCCGAAGAAAAAACGTCGAGGCCCCTTCCTGTCCCGACCCATAGATTGTTTTTATCATCTTCCCCGATGAGGTAGACCTTGTTGGAAGCCAGTCCATTCTCTTGGGTGATGTGATCCCGCACCTGCAGATTCCCTTTATCCAGCCTGAAGCGTATGATTCCCAGCGGCTCAAAATAGGACAGGCACAGATCGCCGGAGTGCAGTTCGGCGATGTAG
>CAZLHW010000030.1:0-4422 GCA_964559085.1 uncultured Acidobacteriota bacterium
TGACATGCTCGAGCAGTCGAAAATTGCCGTCATTTACAGGGATCGCGCGCCCCAGTTTTTTGCCGAATCAATTTTGGAGGCCATGCCGTGGAAATTCGAATATCTCCAGGAACAGGCCGTGCTGGGCGGCCCTGTTTTGCCTGCAAGAGACTACCTCGCTGTTTTCTATGCACTGGACAATGAGACTCCGGAAATAGTGCGCCATGTGTCAAATTTGTTTCCGGGCGCTGAAATTCTGGGTTACCGGGATTCTGCAAAATCCCCCCCCGTCTTTATCTCTAGAAGCGAAGATGGAATGCAGGTGGTGCATCTGCCGATGCCGTTTTTTCTCGCCCGGCACCTTCTGGACACGATTGCCGCAACGCGGGCGCACCGAAGGGAAATCGCCCTCATGCAGCAGCGCGCCGACCGCGTTCAGGACTTTTTTGACGCCTTCGTGAATACGATGGAATCTTCTGCAAACATTTCCGATCGCAAAATGGGAATGAGCCTGCTGATCAATAAAATTCTCTCGCACGTGCAGGCAGAAGAATGCATTCTCTATCTTTTCGGAGAAGAAAGCGCAACGCTCCAGCGCTCCTACTGCACCGGCAACATCAAAGACATTGACCTGTTTGAGCAGCGCGCGAACAGCACCATAGTCGAAAAAGTCCTGAGAACAGGAACCCCTTATATCAACAACAACTATTGCTTTGAGATCAAAGTACCCTTCAGCAAGGAAAGCGTCTTCATCCGCTCTATACTCTGCTACCCGCTCCAGCGCCGTGGGGAAAAAATCGGTGTTATCGAGCTCATTAACAAAAGTAGCGGCGCCTTTACCGCCGGTGATCAGGCTCTGGTCGAAATGATGCTCCATCCGCTTGCCATAGCCATTCGCACGGTGGACATGTTCGAAAATGCCGAACGTCTCACCATAACAGACGATCTGACCAAGCTTTACAATTACCGCTACCTGATGAAATACCTCCAGGCTGATGTAAAACGTTGCTTACGCTACAAGAAAAAAGTATCTTTGCTATTCATTGATGTTGATGGGTTCAAGAGGATCAACGATACTTTTGGGCATCTTGTGGGGAGCCAAGCCCTGGCCGAAATGGGCCAGGTTTTCAAAAGGATCGTCCGTGAAACCGATGTGGTTGGGAGATATGGAGGAGACGAGTTTGTGATTGTTCTGCCGGAAACCCCGTTGAACGGGGCGATGGTTATCGCAGAGCGAATCCGGAAAAAGGTGGAGGAGTGCGAGTTTGTTGCCCAGAACCTGAGCATTCGCCTGACCGTGAGTCTCGGGGTGGCGAACTGCCCGAAGCACACTCTTACTGCCGAGGGCTTGATTAAAAAAGCGGATGCGGCGATGTACCGGGCCAAAGAGCTTTCCAAGAACAGCATCAAAGTCGCCGTCTAGCAAAAATATGAATCTTAGATCTTTATTCGGATTTTTTTCCAGCGATCTTGCTATCGATCTTGGAACGGCCAATACCCTTGTTTATGCAAAAGGCCGCGGAATTGTTGTGAACGAGCCGTCTATCGTCGCGCTGGACAAGACTAATAAAAAGGTTCTGGCTGTGGGGCATGCGGCCAAGGAAATGCTTGGACGGACGCCTGCAGACATTGTTGCCGTCAAGCCGATGAAGGACGGCGTCATTGCAGATTTCGACGTCACCGAAGTGATGCTGAAGTATTTTATTAAAAAGGCGCATAGCCGGAACCACCTCCTTAACCCCCGTATCGTTATCGGCATTCCTTCGGAAATTACGCAGGTGGAAAAACGCGCTGTACAGGAATCGGCTTTGCGCGCCAAGGCAAGCGAGGTCTATCTGGTGGAACAGGCCATTGTCGCCGCCATCGGCGCAGGCATGCCGATTACCGAGGCCTGCGGCAATATGATCTGCGATATTGGCGGAGGCACGACGGATATCGCGGTTATCTCCCTTTCGGGTATTGTCTACAGCCGCTCTGTGAGAGTCGCCGGCAATGAGATGGATGAGGCCATCATCCAGTACATCAAGCGCAAACACAACCTGCTTATCGGGGAACGAACGGCCGAGACGATCAAGATCCAGCTCGGATCCGCGGCGCCTTTGGACCGGCAGCTGACCATGGAAATTAAAGGCAGGAACTTGATCGAAGGGGTGCCCAAGACGATTACCATCACGGATGAAGAAATAAGGGAGGCATTGAGCGATAGTATTGCTATCATAATTAATGCCATTAAAGTGGCTCTGGAGCGTACGCCGCCGGAATTGTCCGCCGACATCATGGAGCGCGGCATTGTGCTGACCGGCGGAGGGGCCTTGCTGAAACGATTCGATAAAAGACTGTCGTCCGAAACGGGCCTTCCGGTCTTTGTCGCGGAAGACCCGCTGTCTTCAGTCGTTCTGGGGACAAGCAGGATGTTGACGGATTTGAAGCTGTTCCGGAGAATCTGTGTCCAGTGAGCTGCCATCAACAATAAATAAGGAACGCGCAGTTCTCGTTCTTATCCCTTTGCTTATTCTAAACCTCGCCCTTCTCTCGGTTCAGATAGAGGGACCTTCGGGGACACTTCTGTTCAAAACATGGACGCTGGCGCTGCAGGCTCCGATTCTGGCCGTTTCATCGGCTGCGACCAAAAGCGTTCGGCAGGCCTGGCACAATTATGTATGGATGGTAGGGGCGCGCGCCGAGAATGAACAGCTTCATCATAGCCTGAACCGGCTCATGATGATCAAAAACGCCTACGAGCAAACCCGGCAGGAAAACCTGCGGCTGCGCCGGCTTCTGGCGCTGAACGAGGCCCTTTCTCTGCAATCCATTGGCGCTCGCGTGATTGCGCGCACGCCCAACTATCTGTCCAATATCGTATATATTGATCGGGGCTCCGCGGACGGTGTTCCTGTGGATGCTGCTGTGATCTCCGGCGACGGGATCGTGGGCAGAGTCCTTTTGGTGACGAAGCATCAGGCTCAAGTGCAGCTGGTCACGAATCCGGATGCTTCCCTCGGCGCTATTCTGGAGCGGACGCGGACTCCGGGCGTGCTGAGAGGTACAGGGGACCTCCTGCTCGAGATGGCCTATATACCCAACACGGTTCAGGTGGAAGTGGGCGAAGCTGTCCTAAGTTCCGGATTGGATGGGATTTACCCAAAAGGGATCCCGATAGGAAAAGTTGTTGACTCGCGCAAAGGTAAGGGTGTATTCCGTTCTATTAAGGTCGAGCCCCGGATGGACATGATCCGGCTGGAAGAAGTGTCGGTTCTGCTTAATGCCGCGGAAACCGGGATGAAAGCCTCGGCGCAGTAAAGCATTAATTGCAGATAGCATAACCAGATAGCGAGATCCCGTTAGGGCTGTGGAATCCTTGAGCTCTGCCCGCCGCCCATTATCAGGGATCTCAACCCGGACGTTATGAAGTATTTGTTCCTGGCTCTGTCATCATTTCTGGCGATCGTTGCCCAGATGATCGCGGGGGACAACTTTTTTCTTTTCAACTTTCTCGATCTGTCGCTGATGCTTGTCGCCTACTGGGCGATCTACAGAAGTCGTATTCAAGCGCTGTTTGTTGGAGCCCTAACCGGGCTTCTTTTGGATGCGGCTCTGGGCTGGCCGCTCGGCTATAACGGGTTTGGCAAAACTCTGGCCGCATTCATAATCGGACAGTGCTGGAAGCGTTTGAATACTTTGGAACAGCCGTGGGTTCGGTTTTCCATTATCGCGGCCTCTTCCTGCGCGAGTTCGCTGAGCATTTTTCTGCTTTTCTGGTTGTTGCAGCGCACATCCAGCCGGATCTTTTTGGGCGCCTCGCTGCTGCAGGCTTTAATCACGGCAACAGTGTCCATTATTGTTTTTGCGGGATTTGAAACCTACAAAAGAAGCCAAACGCATAAAGCGTACTGAGTAAGATGTGACCCTGCAGCAGGAATCCAATCGGCAGCTGATCCAGCAACGCCTCAATCTGTTCCGTATCCCGGTTCTGTTGATCTTCTTGATACTTGGCGCCCGGCTATGGCAGCTTCAGATCATTCAGGGGGCCGAGTATGCCCTTAAAGCGGAACGCAACCGCATACGGACTATTCGGTTGGTGGCCCCGCGCGGGACTATATCGGATCGCAACAATATCCCCCTTGTCGAAAACAGACCCTCATTCAATATCCTGCTTTATCGCGAAGCCGTAAAAGACCAGGTGGAAACAGAACGCTTTATTACCGAAAAGCTCGGCGTAACACCGGAGGATCTGCGGGAGCGGTTGCGCCGCGCGAAAAACACGGGACTTTATCATCCCATCGTTATTAAGGAAGATGTCGGCATTGAAGATATTTCCGTTATTGAAGGGCACCGGAGAGACCACCCGGAAATCCAGCTCGGCCCTGAACCTCGCAGACTTTATCATTATGGGAAACTGGCGGCTCACGTTCTGGGATATGTAGGCGAGATAACGGAGAAAGA
>CAZLHW010000030.1:4432-16429 GCA_964559085.1 uncultured Acidobacteriota bacterium
TGATGGGCGCTACTCAATATCCGGGTGTTGTTGCCGGATCCCTGAGCGGGCAGAGCGGCGTCGAACGGAGCATCAACCGGATCCTCATCGGCAAGGATGGGGCCCGCCAAGTTTTGGTGGACAGCCTCGGGCGGGAAGTTGGCTTGCTGGAGGAAACCGACTCGGCGATCGGCGGCGAGATTCAACTGACGCTGGATCTCGCGCTCCAGTCAATTGCGGAGCAAGCCTTGGAAGGCAAAGTCGGCGCCGCTGTGGCGATGGACCCGCGCAATGGGGAAATTCTGGTCATGGCCAGTTCTCCCGCTTTCGATCCAAACGATTTTGCAACGCGCATTTCCTACCAAACCTGGTCTGAGCTTTTAAATCACCCGGATAGACCGATGCAAAACCGGGCTATACAAAACAGCTATTCTCCCGGTTCCATCTTCAAGCTGGTTATGGCAGGCGCCGGTCTCGAGGAGGGTCTGCTGGATGAGAATCCTGCCGTACTCTGTACCGGCGCCGCGAGGTACTACGGCAGAACCTTTCACTGCGCCAAGAAGGAGGGACATGGACCTCTGCATCTCGAACAGGCCATTGCGAAGTCCTGCAATATCTTTTTCTATGATCTTGGAAGAAGGCTCGGAATTTCAAAAATTGCGCGACACGCAAAGGAATTAGGACTCGGGGAAAAGACCGGGATTGATCTGCCGGGCGAGCGCGCCGGAGTAATGCCGAGTCCTGAATGGAAAATGGAAACCCGCAAAACCAAATGGTATGCGGGAGAGACGATTTCCGTTTCCATCGGCCAGGGGGCCGTCAGTGCTACCCCTCTGCAGATGCTCCGGGCTGTGAGCGCGATCGCGACCAATGGAAAACTTACAACGCCGCACGTGGTCCTGCGCGCGGAAGGGGTTTCAAAAGATCTGGATTGGCCGATCGTCCATCTCCCTCTCCGTGCAGAGCATGCCGAGAGAATCCGCCAAGGGATGTGGGAAAGCGTCAACGGCGGCGGAACGGGACATAATGCCGCCGTAGCCGGGCTGGATATCTGCGGCAAGACTGGAACCGTCCAGGTTGTCGGCAATCGGAGCGGCCAACCGTTAAGGTCGGAATTCGAGGACCACTCTTGGTTTGCCGGATTCGGGAACAGGGACAATCCCGAAATTGCTGTGGTTGTCTTTGTGGAACATGGCGGGAAAGGGGGGGTCGCCGCAGCGCCGATTGCCCGACAGATTTTTAAAGCGTACTTTGACCGGAAAAAGCCGGTACTGATAACAGAATCCAAACCTTCTTCGGGAGACCGGAGGCAGGCCGAAAAGGCGACGCACTACGCTTATGATTAGATCCGACCGACGATTATTGCGGGGTTTCGACTGGCTGCTGTTTCTTGCCGTTCTCGTGTTGTCCTGCGCCGGAATCGCCGCGATCTGGAGTACGACGGACGGCACCAGCCTGAATTCCTATTTCGGAAAACAAGTGATCTATGTCTGCGCCGGACTCCTGTTGTTTGCGGCGCTGCTGTATATCGATTACCATTTTTTCTCGGACTTCATCACCTTCATCTACATCGCGGGTCTGTCCGTGCTGGGGCTGGTTCTCATAATCGGCACGTCGATTCACAGCAACAAAAGCTGGATCGATATCGGGATCTTCTCCTTTCAGCCGTCGGAACTGATGAAGATCATCGTGATTATCGGCTTGGCCAAATATTATTCAGATCTGGATCAGGATTACCTGGGATTGCGGGAGCTGATGATCGGCGGATTGATTGTGTTTGTGCCCGTGTTGCTGGTGATATTGCAGGGGGACCTCGGAACCGCCGTTACCTTTTTCCCGATTTATGCGGTCCTTACCGTTCTGGCGGGCATAAGACGGAATCATTTGATTTATATGCTTCTCATTGTCGCCGTTGCGGTCCCTCTTTCCTGGTTTTTGCTTCGGGGGTATCAAAGGGATCGAATCGAAAAAGTGTTTAACCCGGATAGCGATCCGTACGGCATTGGATACCAGACCAAACAGTCCGAAATCGCCATCGGCTCGGGCCGATTTCTGGGAAAAGGTTTTAAACGGGGATCTCAGGGGCATCTGGGCTTTCTCCCCGCACGGCATACCGATTTCGTTTTTGCGGTTTTATCCGAGGAGAAAGGCTTTGTCGGCAGCATCTCCATTCTGGGGCTTTTTCTGCTGATATCCTCAAGACTTTTTCGGGCGGCCAAGGAAGCGAAAGACAAGATCGGTGCTCTGATTGTTGTGGGCGTTCTGGCGCTCCTGTTGTTTCACGTTGTCATTAATATCGGCATGGTTGTGGGATTACTCCCGATTGCCGGAATCCCGCTCCCTTTTGTCAGCGCCGGAGGCTCGTCGCTTATTTCTTTCTTTGCCGCCCTGAGCCTTTGCATGGGGATACGGATGCGCCGTTATGTCAATTAGAGTTCCCAATTCTGAGTTGCCGGAACTGAAAGGTCATATCACGGGAAGAGCTTCTTGCATTCAGTCGACAGGCAATTTACCATTAACCCTTTGAGCCGGAAGGAATTCATATAATTTGCAGCACCGCTATTATAAGGCCGGCTCCTCTAAGAGCTATTGGATTTAAAGAATGGACCGATCGCGACTCGACATAAAGAGTGACGGCAAAAAGAAATAAGAGTTGTTACGAGACGGTTTTTCCGGAAAAAGCATCGGATGCGGAAGACAAAGAGTGTCCTGATTTCTTCAAAACAGCCAGGACAAGCCGATGCTTTCAGGAGGAGGATTATCCCCGGTCCCGGATACCGTCCCGGCATTCCGCGGGTTTTTTAGTTGTTGCAGACCTTTGATAAATATCAAGCGCAGATGGTTCCTGAAGGGAACCATTCTTTTCCCAACCCGCTCTGCCTCCGTTCCGTCTTTTCGCGTTTGTGTCCGGCACAACGGGAGATCTAAATGATTAAAGAAATGATCGTTTCCAGCACTGCCTTGGAAACGAAGGTCGCTATCCTTGAGGACGACCAACTGGCAGAGCTGTATATAGAGCGAAACCGGAATCGCGGCATACTGGCCAACATTTACAAGGGGAGAGTGACCAAAGTCCTCCCCGGAATGCAGTCCGCATTTGTAAACATCGGTCTTGAGAAGGATGCCTTCCTTTACGTCTCCGATTTCATCGAAGACAACGAAGAATGCGAACAAGTTTTTACCGCGGCAGAAGATCAGATGGATACGGCGATTGCTGAAGAGGAAATTCAAGACAAGCCGCAGCGGAGGGAACGCAAAACCGAAAGGGGGCGCTGGCGCGAACGGAAGGAGCGGGCAGAAGCCGCCCGCGTGGCCGGCCCGCTTTCCGAATCTGACGCGGACGCAAAAACCGCCGTTTTGGAACACTGGGATATCAGCGCGGAAACGGAGCGTGAAGTGGAGACGCACCTGGAGTCCGACGCGCTTTATTTAGTTTCGGATATTCCGGAATCCGCGATGACTGCGACGCCGGCGCCGGAACAGGAATCTCCGGATGCCGAAAAAACCGCCGTGGAAGCTGTTGCGGAAAAGCCGGAAACGAACGCCGGGTCTCTTGGTGAGTCTCCGGCAGTTCCCGAGAGTTCGGAATCTCCCTCGGAGGAGCCTTCGGCGGATACGGCGTCCATCCGAGATGACGGCGAAACCTTTGCTTTCAGCGCCGAAGAGAGTCCCAAATCGGGTTTCGCCCGCCGCAGGGGGGCGGCCACGCGACGCAAACGCTATACGGCCGCGCGCACAACGCACCGGCCCGAACATCAGTCGATTGATGATATGCTGCAGGAAGGGCAGGAGATTCTGGTTCAGGTAGCCAAAGAGCCGATCGCCAAAAAGGGAGCCCGCGTCACGAGCCATATTGCTCTTCCGGGACGCTACCTGGTGTATATGCCGACGGTGGATCACATCGGCGTTTCGCGCAAGATCGGTTCGGACGCCGAACGAATCCGGTTGAAGGACATAATCCTTCGGCAAAGAAACCGATTCCCCGGCGGCGTTATTGTCCGTACCGCGGCCGAGGAACGCAGCGAAGAAGAGCTGGTCAACGACCTGAACTTTCTTGTCCGTATGTGGGAAGACATCCGGGCAAAAGCGGATAAGGTTTCCGCCCCCGCTCTTATTCACGCCGAAATGAGTCTCGTGCAGCGGCTGCTGCGCGATCAGTTTTCGTTCGAGTTTGCTGCGATCCGCGTGGATGACGAGATGGAGTATCAGCGGATTGTGGAGTTTGTGGATAAGATTTTCCCGAATCTTGTCCATCGCGTCAAACTCTACACAAAAGACAACTACATCTTCGATGAATACGGGATCACGCCTGAAATTGACAAGCTGCTGCAGCCGAAGATCTGGCTGAAGTCCGGCGGCTATATTGTTATTAACCAGACCGAAGCCCTTGTCAGCATTGATATCAACACCGGCAAATTTGTCGGCCGCGGCAACAGTCTGGAAGAGACCATTACCCGAACCAACCTGGAAGCCGCCAAGGAAATAGTGCGGCAGGTTCGGCTCCGGGATCTCGGCGGCATTATCGTAGTCGATTTCATCGACATGGATGAAAGAAAGAATCGCAAGCGCGTGATGGAAGCGCTGTCTGAGGAGATAGCCAAGGATAAAGCGCCGAGCAAGATACTGGAGTTCAACGAATTTGGATTGGTAGCGATTACCCGCAAGCGGGTGAAGCAGTCTCTGGAGCGTGCGCTATGCCAGCCGTGCCCGTACTGTTCCGGCTCCGGGATGGTGAAATCGGTCGCCACCACCTGCTATAGCATCTACCACGAGATAGAAAAGATGCGCAATCACTTCGATTCCCGCTCGGAGGTGATGATTCGCGTGCATCCGGATGTGGCGCGCGCGTTGCGCGAGAGCGAATCGAACGTTGTTGAAGAAATCCGCCACCTTCTGCGGCGGGATGTGACGATCAAATCCGATCCCACGCTGCATATCGAGCACTTCAACATCGTGACATAAACACAAGCGCCGCGCATAACCCATGCTTTCGCGTTATGCGCGGCGCTTTCTCTGTTTTTCAGCCTGTTTGGCTTCTTCCCAAAGCGCATCCATCTCTTGAAGCGACACGTTCTTCATCTCACGCCCCTGATTCTTTATCGAGCTTTCAATATAGCGGAAGCGGCGCTCGAATTTGCGATTGCTGTGCGCAAGGGCGGTTTCGGGATCGACTCCGAGGTAGCGGGCCGCATTCACGGCCACAATAAGAAGATCGCCCACTTCATCGGCAATATGCGGTTGATCCTGCGTTTTCTTGGCTTCCATCAGTTCATCGGCCTCTTCGTGCAGCTTTCGGAGCACATCCTCGATCGTCGGCCAGTCAAAGCCGACGCGGGCCGCCTTCGACGTCAGCTGATACGCGCGGTGCACCGCGGGCAGTTTCGAGGGGATTCCATCCAGCAGAGAGCGTTGCGATCCCGGATGGGCGGCAGATTTGATTCCCTTTTCAGCCGCCTTGATGTCTTCCCAGTTTTTGAGAACTTCCTCCGAGGTTTTGAGGTCGGCGTTTCCAAAAATGTGCGGGTGTCGCCGCACCATTTTTTCATGCGAACGATCGATAATGTCTGCCAGAGCGAATTCGTCGCGCTCCCTGGAAATCTGGGCGTGGAAAACGACCTGAAACAACAGATCGCCCAATTCATCCTTCAGTTCCGCCGGATCCCCGGAGTCGAGCGCATCCAGCACTTCATAGGCCTCCTCGATCAGCATTGGCTTCAGCGTCTCGCGCGTCTGCTCCTTGTCCCAGGGACAGCCGCCGTCTCCCCGCAGGCGTTCGACTAATTTTTCGAGTTTTGTTATATCCGCGTATTTCTTTTCCATGACAACCCTTGGACAAATTACGAATTACGAGTGACGAATTACGAATTGAAACATACGTTTAAGTGTGCGCATTCTCCCGATTAAAAGTGTATTTTTTAATTCGTCATTCGTAATTTTGTTCTATCACTTGCCGCAGCGCGTCAATCACCTGCTGCGCTTCGGAGATCTGCATGCCGGAAAAGACGGGGAGGCAGATGTGGCGGGCGCATAGATCCTCTGCAACGGGGAGGGGTCCTTTGCAGAACTTGGCGAATACGGGCTGTTTGTGGAGCGGTTCCTCGTACACCTCCCCCGCCAGGGAAATGCCGAATTTTTCCCGCAACAGCGCTTTCAATTGCTTGCGATCGCGCTTTTCTTTCAAAACAACGATGTACTTATAGTAGTTGCAGACTCCCTCCGATGGTGCCGCGAGAATTTGCAGGCGGCGAAAATCCTTCAGCCCGCGGTCATAGCAGGCGGCGATCGCTCTTCTGTCGGCGATCATTGCCTGCAGGCGTTCGAGGTGCCGCAAGCCGATAATGGCATGCGGCTCGGACATGCGCCAGTTATAGCCTAGACGAACGTGCGCATTTACCGTAAAACTTGCCTTCCCCTGGTCGCGGTAGATGCGGGCTTCCTCCGCCAGCTTGTCGTCGTTTGTGACGATCATGCCGCCTTCGGCGGATGTCATGACTTTAGTCGGATAGAAACTGAACGATCCCGCGATTCCGAATGCGCCGGCGCCGACGGATTGCAGCGAGGATCCGTGTGCGTGCGCGGCATCTTCGACAAGCCAGAATCCCTTTTTGCGCGCCAGGTCTGCGAGCGCCGGCATTTGAGCCGAAATAATGCCTCCGATGTGAACAACGATCAGACCTGCCGTCTTCGGCGTCAGCCTTTTTTCGACTTCTTCCGGAGCCACGGAAAAAAACTCGGGATCCATGTCCAGCAGCACGGGATTGCCGCCTGCGTGAACAACGGCAGCGGCTGTGGCAAAAAACGTGTTTGTCGGCACCAGCACATCGCGTCCTTCGACACCGAGCGACCTGAGGATTATTTCAAGCGAACTGGTGCCGCTGTTGACGGCAATCCCATGGCGAACGCCGCAAAGGCGGGCGAACTTATTTTCGAATTCGGCGCCGTATTTGCCGAGCGTCAGCTGGCCGCTTTCGAGCACCTCCTGAATTCTTTCGGCAATCCAGATTCTGTCTTCGGGCAAGAAGTGTATTTTTGCTGCAGGTATCGGAGTCATGCACTCATCCTTTCCATCTATGCTGTTCCTCCTTCAAGCCGCCGGCCGGCAGACGGGATCTTCTCGGACACAGGCTAGGAGTCGCCGCCGCCCCGGGCGATGAGAATCACGCCGATAATGACCATGGCTATTCCCGCCCACCGGATCGGCGGGACGGCCTCCTTGAGAATCATGACGGCGAGAAGAGCGGCGAATCCGTATTCGATTGCCGTCATCGGCAGAGCCACGGTTACATGCGTCCAGGAGAGGGCCGCGAGAAAGAGAAAGTAAAAAACCGCATTTAAAATGGTGCCGCCTATGACATAGGGATTGCATAGGGCGTGCCAGAAATAAGCCAGCAGCGCTCCCGGCGCATAATTTTCCAGGCTTCCGACTTGAAGCATGCCGCGCCTCACCAGGATTTGGCCGTAAGCGGCAGAGGCGGCGGCGATGGACATCGCAATAAGAACTCGCAGCATGAAACCCCGTTCCTGTCTAAAGATCGCTGAAAGCGATCGTCTGAATATTGTTCATCTGCAAGACATCCCGCAGTCTTTCGCAGATCAGTGCGCGGAATTCCTCCTCGTGATGATAGTGCGGCATCGTACGGTCGATTTCAGAGCAGCGGCTTGTTGCCGGGTGAAAACAGAGCTCTGTTGCGCCGTCCGGAAGCTTTTGCAACAGCCGTTCCACCAGGTCCCGCTTCATGCATCCGCCGTCCGTCATCCCGAATAGGAAATCGTTGAATCGCACCCCGGCGCGTTTCAACGAAATCTTCATCAGCATCAGCCATGGGCGGAGCAACAGCCACGAGGAAATCCGGGATGCGGGATATGTTCCGGCCGCCCTCCAGGATTTTAGCGGAGGTTCGTTGGGAAGGCGCACCGCTTTTAATCCGTAATCTTTCCCGACCTTCAGAATCAGTCGGAGGATGGTCGGATGCAGATGCATATGGTTGTGCGCGTTCACATGATCCAGCTCCATGCCCGTTCTTCGAAACGCATCGAATTGCGCCCGTATTTCAGCCTCGAGCTGTTTTCGGATCCCCGGATAAAAGAAAAACTTAAAACCTGCCTGTGCCAGCCGCTCCGGGAATGCGCCGTCGGCGTCCACAAGATTCGGTATCTCCCGCTGCGGCAGGACACTATAGCCTTCCACCAGAGTCAAATGAAGGCCGACTTTGAGCGACGGGCATTGCCGGGCGCGCTCGATCGCGTCCGAGGCATATGCGGCTCCCACCATCAGGCTTGCAGTTGTAAGGATTCCCTTCTGATGGGCCTCCGCAATGGCCTCATTGACCGGCAACGCCAGGCCGAAATCATCTCCGGTGAGTATGACTCTTTTCAAAGGGGTCCTTTGCGATGCGGATCCGGCGGGCGGCGAAGATCCGGCCGCCGTCCGCCGCTAATCATTTGTAATCGACTTCTGGGCTACCAGGCGCCCGTCCCGGGTAAGCACAAAACTGGTTCCGCGCCAGATGGTGGTTCGCTTCGTAAAAGCGAGCAGCCAGGTTGCCAGCGAAGAAATATCCCTGAAGATGAGCAATCCCAGGCTGCGCAGTCCTTCGCGATCGCGCAGGCCCCAGCCCAATACCACGGCGGCGGATAGAATTCGCAGGCTGAAGGCTCCCGCCATCGCCCACAAGCCTACGGCATCCATCATGCGGACAATCGCATACAGAATGGCGAACGGCACCGAGCGAACAAGAGCGGTGGCAAAGAAGGCGAGGGGGCGCGCGGCGCGCGTGGTCGGGTGCGCGTAGACCTGATGATCCCCCCTCGTCGAAGGGCGTTTCCATTCAACAATCGTATCCACGAAATAGGGAACGACAGCCACGCGCTTGCCCAGCATCCAGATCCGCCTTCCCATCTCGTAATCTTCGACTAAATAATCCGACAGCGCTTCAAGACCCCCGATCTGTTCCAGAGTCGAGCGATGCAGCGCGGCGGACGCGCCGAGGCAGAACTTGGAGGCGCCGCTGACGTGGGCGAAAAGCACATTGGCCATGAAGTCGGCGTTGAGCGTGAGCAGCTCCATCTTTTCAAACCACTTGTCCGCGCAAGCGGCTTTATACAGCGTGCAGACGCAGCCGACGTTTGGATCCTTCAATGGGGATACAATGGTCTTAAGGTAGTCCGGTTTGAGCAGAACATCGCTGTCGCTTATCACCAGGACGTCGTAGCGGGCGTGCCGCAGGCCTCCGATCATGTTATTGATCTTGCCGTTGGTCCCGGTCCTGCAGTTTTCGATGGCGACAGTCACGCGGTCGGGACCGAATTCCCGCTGCAGCTCTTTCAGCAGGGGAATGGCCGCATCATCGGTTGACTGTACCGAAAAGACGACCTGAAATTCGGGATAGTCCTGGATACAACAGCTGCGCAGGTTTTCCCGCTGGTTTTTTTCCAGCCCATGAACGGGCTTGAGCACTGTGACGGGAGGCCAGGATTTGAGCGGTTTTTCGGCATTGCCGCACGTATGCGTGCGGAATCGAACGATGGCCCAGATGCACAAAACCGCGAATACGGATCCTCCTATCGTCGGGATAAGAAATAGCCATTCCAATGAGTGTCGCGCTATAGTAGCCATCCGCTACGCCAACCTCCCTTCGGCGGGGGCAGATGCCGCCGCACCCTTCACCTGAAACCCCAGAGCTGCATAGGCGTCGACTAAGTCTATATGTCTTTGATCCAAATCGACAGCGAAATGACGAAATTCCGGACGCAGAGGGCCCCGGGTGCGCAATTGCTCAAAGGCCGCAGCCGCCTGGTCGGGGGAAAGCCCTGCGAGCGATCGGAAGTTTTCATCCTCTTTCCTGATGTCGAATGCCTGCAGCAGCACAGATAAAATATGTTCCTGCCCTTCGGCGGATGCCCGCGGGCGAAGAGTCCTCAATTCGGGATAAAAAGCCGACAGATCGCTTGAAGGCCGGATGCCGAAAAAATTACACACCGCATCGCGAGTCATTTCCGTCGCCCGGATTTTGCCATCGATCGCGGTGCCCGCAATGTGCGGCGTGCCGATGTCGACCAGCTCCAGGAGCGAATCATCGAAATGCGGCTCCCCCTCCCACACATCCAGGACGGCGCCCGCGATCCTGCAGTTTGCCAGAGCGGATTTCAGTTCCGCATTGTCAATCACCGCGCCGCGCGATGTATTGATGAGAAACTGCCTGGGGGAAAGACGGTCGAGAATCTTCCTGTCGACCAGGTGCCACGTCGGATAGGGGCCTCTCGCGGCGAGCGGTACGTGGAAGGTCAGAATATCGGCCCGGATTGCCTCCTCAAAAGGGACGTAGTTCGCGTCGCCGGTCGCATCGCGGAGGGGCGGGTCGCAGAGCAGAACCTCCATTCCGAGGGCGCGGGCTTTTCTTGCCACGCGCGAACCCACATTGCCGACGCCGATTACGGCCAGCGATTTGTTTTTCAACGTCCAGTCCCTGCGAGCGGCGATCACGTGCAGCGCCGTGACAACGTATTCGGAGACGGAATCCGCATTACAGCCGGCTGCGTAGGAAAACCGGATTCCGCGCGCTTTCAGATAGGCCTGATCGACATGATCGACGCCGGCGCTTGCGGCGGCTACAAAGCGGACAGAGCTTCCATCCAGGAGCGCGGCATCTACCGGAGTAACGGACCGCACGATGAGAACATCCGCATCGCGGATATGCTCCGGTTTGAGATCCCGAGCTGTAAAAAGCCGAAGACGACCGAATTCCGCGAAGGCTTCTTCCAGATAGGGTATGGCTGTGTCTGCGGCGATGATCATGAAATCCCCAAAAATTCTATATAGTGCAGGCATTTATCGGCAAAATCAAACCCGTTTTAAACCAGGGGCGTCTCTCCCGTTGCTCATTTCGAGGCCTTCGAAAAAGGGCCGAGCTCGCCGGCGCAAATCAGGAATCGGGTGGGCTGTTCCCGTTTTTTGCGCTATGATGAGAAACCATGAGTTGGTTCAAAAAAGAGAAGACGGCAATCGCCGGCACAAAAGAGGAAGAAAAGACTGTCCGGACCGAGGGCGTTTTTACTAAATGCGAGGGTTGCCGCGCGTTTATTTATAAGAAAGACCTGGAAGTCAACGAAAAGGTCTGCCCGAAATGCGGCTATCATTTCCGCCTGTCTTCTAATGAGCGGCTGGAAATGCTGTTCGACGACCGCACCTACCAGGTTATGGATCAAAACTTGGTCACCACCGATCCGCTGCGCTTTGTCGACCGCGAGCCCTATGCAGAGAAGATAGCCGCCGCTCAAAAATCCACGGGGTTGAACGATGCGCTCGTGAATGCCCTGGGGACGATGGGCGGGCGCCCTGTCCAGATATCCGCCATGGAGTACCGCTTTATCGGCGGCTCGATGGGTTCCGTTGTCGGTGAGATGCTCACTCGGGCCATTGAGAGGTCCATCAGCGAACGGAGGCCCCTGATCATTGTCTCCGCGTCGGGAGGCGCCCGCATGCATGAGGGGACCCTCTCGCTGATGCAGATGGGCAAAGTCCGCGCCGCGCTCTGCCGGCTGGACGCCGCGCGCGTTCCCTACATTTCCGTGCTAACGGATCCCACGACGGGCGGCGTAACGGCCAGCTATGCCATGCTTGGCGACCTGAATAGCGCGGAACCCGGCGCCCTGATCGGCTTCGCCGGTCCGCGCGTCATCGAACAGACCATTCGCCAGAAGCTTCCCAAAGGTTTTCAGCGTTCGGAGTTTCTGCTCCAGCACGGCATGCTCGACGCCATCGTCGATCGCCGCGAACTTCGCAGTTACCTCATTAATGCGTTGCGTTTCTTCATCGGGTAAAGGCAGTCGTCAGCAGCAAAAGCGAACATGGTGCCGAGTGTGCACCGGATTTTACCTTTTGAGATCCGGTTTCCTATCGCAACGTTTCTGCTTGTGACCGTTACCGTTCGCTTTGTTCGTGCACTGCGAAAAAGGAAGGATTCTTGCCGGGAAAATGCATGGAAATGGATAGGGAACGTTATGGACGCTCTATCCGGG
>CAZLHW010000031.1:0-318 GCA_964559085.1 uncultured Acidobacteriota bacterium
TATGCATCTTGCGCCGGCTTCGCGGCTGCGCTTGCTGAAATGGATAGGGCCATTGCTCAAATGTATAAACTCCAGACGCCGGCGCTTCGCCGGCGCGCCGGCATAGGGAGGAGATCAACGTGAGTCCCAGCGCCTGGGATTATATACGCAAGGCATTCAACGCAAAACCGATTGGAATGTTTGTTCCTCCGAATTGGATAGGGCTTGGGGTCTTTGCCCTTCTTGGAATGCTCAATCCGGGATTCTGGGTGATCGGGATGGGTGTTGAACTGGCCTATCTTTGGCTCCTCGGAACAACCAGGCGGTTTCAGCGAGATG
>CAZLHW010000031.1:328-10920 GCA_964559085.1 uncultured Acidobacteriota bacterium
TGGAAGCTTCCCAAAAACAGCGGACACGGCAGCAATGGCAGCGCAAGATAGAGGCTTTAATACAGCAGCTCGGCAGTGAAGATCAGCAGCGATACCGGGCGCTCGAAGAGCGCTGCCGGTCGCTGCTCGAGCAGCAGTACTCGCTCCAGGGATCGGGCGCGCTTCTGCCGGCGCAGGGAGAAGGGTTGGGCCGGTTGCTTTGGGTTTACCTGCGGCTGCTGATCACACGCCAGGCGATCCGCAGAATTGTACGCAACGAATCGGGCTCGGCGTCGGAGCACGCCGGATTGGAGGAGAGGATTGCGCAGCTGCAGGTGCGGCTGAAAGAGGAAATGTCTGAGGAATTGAGGAAAAGCCTTGCGGGTCAAATTGAAATTCTCCAGCAGAGGCTTTCCAGGCGGCGTGAAGCCGGGGAAAAGCTGGCGTTTCTGGATGCGGAATTGACGCGCATCCAGGAGCAGGTCGAGCTTGTCCGCGAGCAGGCGGTTGTTTCCACCGATCCGGAAACGCTCTCCAAAAGAATCGACGAGGTGACGGCCACTTTGGGCGGTACGACGCAATGGATCCGCGATCAGCAGAAGATTTACGGCGCGGTTGAGGATTTGATGACAGAACCGCCCCCTTTGCAAATTACGAATTACGAGTGACGAATTAAGAATGCCTAACAGGCCGTTGCCGGTGTAACTCGCGCTCGGAAAGGCCGGGAGAATCGCTATGAAACCGCCGCTGCCCGCGTGGGCTGAAGAAATGCGGGACTTGTTCAAATCGGGTTCCGTATCGCAATTTCTGCTTCATGGCAATGTATTCGACACGGTAATTACGCCCGGACCGGCCGGACCGCGCATGCTTTCTCTGGGATCATTTCTGGACGATGTCATGTTCGAGAATTACGACGTCGTTCTGCATTACGACCGCGGCAAGGGAATCCGGGCGGTGCGGGGCGCGGAGGACTGGGGAGAGTGGCTGCGACTTGCCCTCGGCGATCAGGCTTCCGGCATTGTGCAGCTGCGCGAACCCGGCGCCGCGATGGAATTGATCGATCGATACCTGCTTCGATCCCTGAATCTTCGATCGCTGCGCGGGAGGGACTCTGCACCCCAGCGGATTGCAGTCATTATCGAATTTGCGGAATTTGTCGTCCCGCGGGGGAACCCGCTGCAAATGGCCGGCGCCTTCAGTTCCAATGTCGTCAAAGTGCTGGGATGGGCCAATGATCCGGCCATTCTTCGATCGGATATCGTGACGGTGCTGATTGCGGAGGGGCTGCATGATCTGAACAACCTTGTCGTGGAAAACCCTCATGCCGCCGCCCTCAATATTCCCCTGCCGGATGAAAAAGAAATGGCGGAGTATATTCGGACGCTGGAGGGCGCGGGCCTTCCCGGCCTTGAAAACAAATGCGAGATCCCTCTCGATGCTCTGGGCCGTCGCCTGACGGGCCTCAGCCGGGTCGGCGCCTTTACGGTGCTTTCACGCGCCATCCGCAACGATCAACCGCTTACGGCCGCATGGCTGACGCGCATGAGGAAGGAGCGTATCGAAAAAGAATGCCTGGGCCTGCTCGAATTTGTGGAATCCAACTTCACTCTCGATAACCTTTCCGGATCCGAGAGCGTGAAAGCATGGTTGCGCGAGGATGCCGCTCTGATGCGGCGCGGCGTCCTGCATGCGCTGCCGATGGGTTACTTGATTACGGGCCGCATCGGAACAGGAAAAAGTTTCCTGGTTCAATGCTGGGCCGGCGAACTTGGGATCCCCTGCGTCCTGTTTAAAAATTTTCGAGACCGATGGGTCGGAGCCACCGAATCCAATCTGGAAAAAATATTCTCTATTCTGAGGGCGCTGGGACAGGTTGTTGTGTTTGTGGACGAGGCCGACCAGGCCGCCGGCAAACGCGAGGGGAGCGATTCGGATGGAGGCCTCTCCGGCCGTGTTTATGCAATGCTTGCCAAGGAGATGTCTGATACGCGCAACCGGGGGCGCATTGTCTGGATTTTCGCCACATCACGTCCGGAGCTTCTGGAAGTGGATCTCAAGCGGCAGGGGCGCCTGGATGTTCATATCCCGATGTTTCCTCCCGAGACGCCTGAAGAAATGCATAGCCTGTTCCTCGCTGTTGCCCGTAAACTAAAGGTGAATCTTGCAGAATCGGATATTCCGGAACTTTCGAGGGGACTCGCGCTTGGCGGCAATGAGATCGAAGGGATCCTTGTTCGCGCTTTGCGCACGCAGGCCCTCGCTTCGACGGAGGCGCGATCGATGCGAGACATCCTGGCCGAAGTGTTGCAGGAGATCCGGCCCGCCGCGCATCGGCTCAAGATGGAGTATATGGACCTGATAGCCGTGAAAGAATGCACGGACTCGCGGTTTCTTCCCGAGCGATTTCGCGGAATACCGCCCGAGGAACTGGACCGGAAAATTGAAGAACTGCGGAGATTTATTTGACATGAGTTTTTTAAAACTGCTGCAAGGCATCGGCGATCGGCTGGGGATTCTGGAAACGGTTGAGGCGCCGAGTCCCGGGCAGGCGAGTCGAATTCAGACGCGATGCGTGTCCATTCAGGACCTGGCCGGCGAAATCCGGTCGGGAGAAATCCGGGAACTTGCGGCGTCTGCCGCGGAGCTCTCGGTTCCATTCGAGAAGATATACGAGGCGGCCGGAATTCGCCCGGACCCGCAGGCCTGGACGGTGGAACGGCTGAAGCAGTTTGTATCAGAGGCATCGATGAAGCTTAAATCCCGCGAGGAGGTGCAGCGGGCGATACTGGAGGCGCTCCATTCGGACGGAGCAGCGGCGGACGCCATCTTGAAGGACGCCATGGCTCGGGACAAAGCCATGGATTCCTACGAAGCCTTTGTCGGCCAAAAGATGAAGGCCCGCATGGAAAAGAGCAGAAAAAGAATAATGGAGATCGAGTCCAGAATCCGGGAACTTCAGGATGAAGCCCGCAGGGTAGACGCTGCGCTGAAAGCCGATGAGGAAAACTGGCGCGAATGGACAAAAAACAAAAAACAGCATGAGAGAGAACTGGCAACCCTGGTCGGCTACCTGGTCGATCACGCTGTGATTTCTCTGGATGAAAACGAGGAGTCGTAATCGGATCCGTCCCCGCGATCTCGAACTCGGGGGCATGCGGAGCCTTATTAGGAGAGCGATGCTCGGAAAGGGGTGGGCATGATGGCGGTAATGGCTCGGTTGGGGAGACTGTTTCGCGGTTTGATTGGGCTTTTTGTCAGCGGCATGGAAGAGCGAAATCCCGAGGCGTTGATGGAGGCCGCGCGCCAGGAATTCCGGGACAAGATGGCTCAATACAACATGGCTCTGGCGCGCATGGCCGGAATTGCCGAGCGCCTGAAAAACCAGGTCAAAGCAAAAACTGTTCGCGCCCAGGAACTCGAACGGCGCATTCTCGCGAATCACCGGGCGGGAAACCTCGAACTCGCGGGCAGCCTGGCCCGGGAGCTCCAGGAGCTGAAGGCCGACCTGGCGGTGGATACGCAGGAATTGTCGGAAACGGAAGAGGCGTATCAGGCAAATCTGCGCCAGGCGAAAATCGCGCAGAAGGAATTCGAAGACAAGATCCGCAGGCTGGAGAAGCAGCTGTCGCAGGTCAAGATCAAAGAAGCTCAGGCTGAAGCCGCAGCGGCTCTTGGGAGCGCGGCATTCAAGGTGGGCGACCTGGGCGATACCATGAAGACCGTCGAGGATATCCTGGCAAAACGCTACGAAGTATCGGCCGGAAAGGCGCGCGTTGCAAAGGATCTTGTCAACCTGGAAGCGGTGGCCGAAAAAGAGAACGAGCGCAAGGCGCTGGAACAGGCGGCGCTGGCTGATTTTCTTGCAAGCCAGGGTATTCAGACGCCGGCCGAGGCAGAGATTCCGGAAGCCGCCAAAGAAATCGGGCCTAAAAATTGACGGTTTTCGATTGACGATTGACGATTGAAAAGTCAATTCATTCCGTTCAGATAAGAGATGAAGCCTATTCAAAGGGTATGCTTTGAAATCGTCAATCGTCATTCTTAAATCGTAAATCTCAAAGGGGGAGACATGACGGACCAACCTGCACGTTTAACGCCGTTGGGGAAAATTCTGTCCATAGCGTTGATAGTCGGTTTGATCGGCTTTGGATCGTATATCGTAATGAAGAGCGGCTCCGGCGGAAAAGCTCCTCGGAGCGGAGCCGGTTCCGAGGCTTTGGAAACGGAAGCTCCCGATACCTCCGGTGTTACGACCGTAAAGGAATATAAATATGTCCCTGCGGATAGGCTGCCGGCCGTCAAAGGCGTCAGCCGGTACCAGTGGGATGAAAAGGAGAAAATACTCCGCTTCAGCTACAACGTCTGGGCGGGCTGGCTCCCGGTCATTGCCGCCAATCGCGGCACCCGGCCCAACACCGAAAGCGTTTTTTATAAAAAACACGGTTTCCGGGTCGAAATGGTGCTGATGGATGATCCCGTTTCCGCCCGTGATGCATTTGCGGCCGGCCAGGTGCATACGCTCTGGGGTACTGTAGACATGATGGTCCTCCTGGCCCCGGAATTGATCAAGGATTCGCGAACGGCGCCCCGTATCCTGCAGCAGATAGACTGGTCCAACGGCGGCGATGGAATTGTGGTGCGAAAAAGCATCAAGTCCGCGCGGGACCTGCGCGGGAAAACCGTAACGCTCGCGCAGAATTCGCCGAGCGAATATTACCTGACCTCTCTTCTTCTTTCCGCCGGACTCCGGCCTTCGGACATAAAGGTGCGCTATACGACAACCGCGTTTGAAGCGGCGGCGGCGTTTGTCGTCGACAAAAGCGTCGATGCCTGCGTTTCCTGGGCGCCCGATATTTACAAAATCCCGGAACGCGTCCCTGGAACCCGGGTGCTTTCCAGCACCAGCGATGCGAACAAGCTGATCGCGGATGTCTACGCCGTGCGCGCCGACTTCATGCGCGACCATCCGGATATCGTGGAAGGTCTAATTTCCGGAATTTTTGAAGGCATGGACAGTGCGAAAAAAAATCCGGAGCAGGCGGCCAATGGCGGACGCTTTCGGCATGCAGCAGGAAGAGGTCCTGGAGATGCGCAACGACGCCCATCCCACCAACTTTGCCGAGAACGTTCAGTTCTTTCTGAACTCTTCCAACCCGACCAATTTTGAGCGCACGTGGAAAAACGCCAGCTATATCTACCGGGAACTCGGACGGATTGATGCTCCGATCCCATTCGACCAGGTCATGGATTTTTCGGTTCTGCAAAAGCTGCAAAAGAGCGGCGCGTTTGACCACCAGAAGGATGAAAGCATCGCTACCTTTACTCCCTCCAGCTTCCGGAAAGTGCCGGCAGAGTCTCCGATTCTCACCCAAACGATCCGCATCAACTTCTTCCCGAACTCGGCCAACCCCTATGAACCGGCGCGGGATGAATATGGGAATGCCGTTGCCGGCAAACTCTATGATCCCGGCGTCGACGGGTCTCTTGAGAAGGTGGCGCGCCTGGCAGGCCAGTTTGCCCGGGCCGTTATTTTAATTGAAGGACACACCGATTCGAGCATGAAAGGCCGGGTTCCGGTTCAGGCCGTGCGCGAACTGAGCACCGCGCGCGCCGAAGCTATCCGGCGCGCCCTGGTGGAAAAGTATAAGTTCGATCCGAACAAGTTCAGCATTGAAGGAAAGGGGTGGGATGTGCCCGCCGACCCGAACGATCCGAATAATCATGCGCTGAACCGGCGCGTCGAAATCAGCGTATTCCCTCCCGAACAGAAATAGACGGCCCCGGGAGCCTTGGAAACGATTCCGGATAGCGCTAAGATGCAGGGTTTCCAAGGCTCCTGGAGGCAGATCGACGAATGGCATGCATAGCGACAATCGGGGCGGGGAGTTGGGGAACCGCGCTGAGCTGCGCCCTCGCCAATATTGGACACAGCGTCCGACTCTGGGCTTATGAGGAGGAAGTGGCCGCGGGCATCCTCAAGAACCGCGAGAACGAGATATTTCTCCCCGGAATAAAACTTCCTGAAAGCATAAGGCCCACGACAGATTTTTCCGAGGCGATTCAGGGCGCGGACTATGTCGTCACCGCCATGCCGTCGCACTTCTGCCGCTCCGTTTACCGGCAGATGCTGCCGCTTCTCCATCCGGAAATGCTGTTTGTCCGCGCGAGAATGGGCATTGAAGCCGGAAGCCTGATGCGGATGAGCGAGGTGATCCGGGATGTGGTGGGAACGCGCTTTGTTCCGCGGCTGGCGGTGCTGTCGGGGCCGAGCTTTGCACGTGAGGTTGTCCGGGGCGATCCCACCGCAATCGTCGTGGCTTCAGGGGACCGTGCGCTGGCCCGGAAAGTGCAGAAGGATTTTTCTTCGGCTGCGCTTCGCCTGTACGCCTCCGAGGATGTTATCGGCGTGGAACTGGGAGGCGCCGTAAAAAATGTAATTGCGATAGCGGCGGGCGTCATCGAAGGACTGGGGCTTGGACATAATCCCATGGCGGCGCTGGTTACGCGGGGGCTGGCGGAGATGACGCGCCTGGCTTGCGCCTGCGGCGGACGAAGCGAAACGCTTGCCGGTCTGGCTGGAATGGGAGATCTGATCCTGACCTGCACCGGAGAGCTGAGCCGTAACCGCCGAGTGGGCCTCGAACTGGGGAAAGGGCGCAAACTCAACGATATTCTGGGTTCCATGCGCATGGTGGCGGAGGGTGTGAAGACCACCGAGGCCGCGGTGACGCTCGCCGAAAAATACGGCGTCGATATGCCGATCACACGCCAGGTGCAGCGCATACTTCAGGGCAAAGTAACGCCCCGGGACGCCATCCGGGAATTGATGGAGCGGTCGCTCAAATTTGAGTAAATCCCCTGCAGGACTTTCGCATCAGGCAAAGGTTTCGCGCAGAAAGATGTTGCTCGGCCTGTTGCCTGACAAACTGCATCCTTTATTGAAATGCGCAAAGCGCCAGAGTCGGCTCTCGAATTTGTGCGGCCCTGGTGGAGAACGCTCCGCGTCCGGAAATGCAAGCGCTGAAAGAACGGCGTAGTAAGTCCCGCCCCTTGGGGCTGATCGATCTATTAATCGGCAACCCGGGCCTCCGGATGCTTCGCATCCTTCAGCATGGGCTGCTTCGGCGCGCACTTTCGGTGCTCACAGAGAGGGCAATCGGCATAATGTGGCTATGGGCGGGACCGGTTCCTGCGGGCCGGGATTGCAGCGCCCTGCGCGTTCAGCGCCTCGCATTCCAATCGCCGTTTACCTCGCGCAACTTCTGAATCGGGCATGAAACGTATGGGCTCCGGATTTTGGATTCCCTTCCGGATTTACCAATTGGACGGATTGCGTCTTGACAAAACTTTACCGAGCGGTATAGTAAACGCCCGCTATGAAAAACGCGCGAAATACAATATTAAATGCCGCGACCCATTTGTTTGCACAGAAAGGATACGCGGGGCGTTCCATTCGCGAAATCTGTCTGGCCGCCGGGGTTACAAAACCGGTGCTTTACTATCATTTCCGCGGGAAGGAGCATCTGTACCAGGAGTTGATGCTGGACATATTCAATCAAACCCGAAAGAACCTTTTGCGCATTTCGCAAGACCAGGGCTCGTTGCGCGAACGTCTGGTGCGCTACGTGACCTCTGAATTCCGCACCTGCATGCGGGACCCAAGCACCATGCGGCTTCTCTTTCGAATGATGTTTTCTCCCGAAGGGCTCTACCCGCCCTTTAACTTCATTGAGGAATTCCGGCGCGAGCGGGAAGTCATTGCACACATAATCCGCGCGGACAAGGCAACGCACAGGCGAGACGATGCGGAACTGATGTCGGGCGCTCTTATGGGAATGATGCTTGTACAAATCCTTCAATACTTTTTCACCGGGAAGCGGACCCTGAGCCGCCGAACGGCCGAGCGGCTCGTGGATCTTCTCGTGGCCCCCGCTTTGCCGAGCCGTCAATCTAAACCGAACGGTAAAGAGAGGAGATCCCTTTCATGACGCTGATTCGTACCGCTTTATGGATCCTTTTTGAAGCCTCGCTTTTAATCCCCGCCGCCGCCCGGGACAAACGCCCTCCCCTGACAATGGAAGCCGCCATGCAGCTGGCCTGGCAGCGGAACCCCGAAATGCTTGTCGCGCTGGAGGAACTGGCCGAGCTGAAAGGCCGGATAACCGAGGTGCGTTCCGGGGCCTATCCGCAGGTCACATTTCAAGGGTATGGGTTGAGGATGCGCGATCCCAGCATTCTCAACAGCTCGAGTTTCGACAAGGTTCCGAAGGAATTCAAGGATGCCCTGATCCCCAGCGCCAATAATATGTTCGACATGACGCTTCATGTGAAGCAGCCGATCTACAACGCCGGCAAAGTGCGGACGGCTCTTCAGCTGGCGGAGGAGAGTCTGGAAGAGAAGAATGCAGCGCGCGATGCCGTGCGCCGGCAGCTTGCCTTTAAGGTGTTTCAGGCTTTCAACGATCTGCTGTTGGCGGAAGCGAACCGGGAAGTAGTGCGCGAAACATACCGGCAGCGAACCAAGCACCTGGAGCAGGCACGCAGCCGGTATCAAAGCGGCGTCGCCACGGAAATCGACGTCCTGCGATCGGAGGTCAATGTCGCCAATCTGGAGCCGGACCTGATACGGGCCGACAACCAGGTGCGCCTCGCGCGGGCGGCCATTAATAATCTGATTGTCGAGGATCTGGAGGCGCCGACGGAAATCGCCGGCACGCTCGACTATCGTCCCTGGGCCGTGGGACCTCTCGAGGAAATACAGAAGCTCACGCTGCAGCAGCGGCCGGAGCTGCAGGCGGCGCGCAGGCAGGTGCAGCAGGCAAAGCTGGCCCTGGCGCTGGCCAATGCGGAGAACAGGCTGACGGTGGATCTGGAAGGGCAGTACGGCTATGCAGTGCGCGAACCGCAGAACTTTTTCAATAATGATTTTTCGCGATGGAATTTGACCTTCAACTTCCGGCTTCCCTTATTGGACAGCGGGCGCAAAGCGGGATTGACGGTGCAGGCAACGGCAAGGCTGCGGGCGGCAGAACAACGGCTGGCGCAGCTCGAAAACGCTTATCGGCTCGAGGTGAAGCGCGCTTACGACGACATGAAATCCTCTGAAAAGGCAATCGCGGCGGCCAGGCTGAGTGTGGCTCAGGCCGAGAAAGTGCTGGCTATGATGCAGGCCAACTACCAGTATGGCGCTGCGACGACTCTGGATGTGCTGGACTCTCAGACGGCGCTGGCGCTGGCGCGCAACTCGCAGATTGCCGCCACCTATGATTATGAGATGGCAAAAGCGCGGCTTCGGCTGGCCTCAGGCAGCCCGATCCTGGACGGGGAGGAAATGCGGTGAAGAACAGATTCGGCAAATATCTATGGATGCTGCTGTTGGCCTTTGCGGCGGGGAGCCAGTGGCGGTGCGGGAAAAATGAGGCCCTGCGGGTTGAACCCGCGGCCGCGGAGCCGGCGGGACTTGTGGTCAAGACGGTTTTAGCCGCGCGCCGGGAGTGGATCGTGAGGGTGCCCGTAACGGGAACAATCCGAAGCCTGTCCACCGTTGAAGTAAAGCCCGAAGTCGGGGGGCGGCTGATCGCGACCTATTTCCGGGAAGGCGATTTTCTCGCAAAGAACCAGCTGCTTGCAGAAATCGATCCCGTCAACTATCGCCTGGCGTACGATCAGGCCGAAGCTGCACTCAAGGTGGCTCTGGCCGGGCTGGACCGCGCCAGGGTCGCTGCGGAACACGCGCGAACAGAGAAGGAAAGGGCCGACAACCTGTTGAAAAGCGGCGGCATTACGGAAAAAGACCATCAGGCCGCGTTGACGGGAATTAAGGATGCCGAGTCGCAAGTCCGGTTGGCGGAAGCACAGTGTGCCCAGGCGCGGGCTGCGCTCGCCGTTGCGGAAAAAGCGCTGAAGGACTGCAGCATTTTCTCTCCGGCCGACGGGCATATCCAGAAAAGATATTTTGACAAAGGGTCTCTGCTTTCCCCCGGAGTTGCCTTGTACGCCATTGTCGACAATGAGCGGCTCGAGCTTGAGTGCGTCGTCCCCTCCTATCAACTCGCCAAATTGCGAATTGGACAACCGGCGAAGTTTGTCACACCCGCTTATGGCGAGCAGCAGTTCAATGGGACAGTCTCGGCGATCAGTCCCCAGGTCGAGGCGGAGAGCCGGTCGGTAACCGTGAAAATACGAATTTCAAACCCCAAGGGATTCCTGCGAAGCGGCATGTATGCCCGGGGCGACATTGTTGCCGGCAGAGAGGCGAATGCACTTGTGATTCCCCGCGATTGCCTGATTGCAGAGAAGGAAGGTTCCGACGCTGCCGGTGTTTACGTAGTGCGGGAAGGAAAGGCGCGGCGGCTGGATATCCTTGTCGGCGACAGTCATATGGAAGATGTCTGGGTGCGCCAGGGCCTCCAGGAAGGAGATGTGGTGATCTCCGAAATCGGGCCGTCTATCAAGGATGGAATCCCGGTAAAAACCGCGCCCTAGGTTTCCGAAAGACGCGTGCGTGAGGAAAAGCCTGACAGGTCTTGATGCGGGACGCAGTATGTTCGAAGGAAATGGGCTATGATCTTATCCGATCTTTCCGTTAAGCAGCCGGTGTTTGCGACTATGAT